>CAZBKC010000151.1:0-3760 GCA_964492345.1 uncultured Steroidobacter sp.
AGATCAGGCCGCGGCCGCTGCCGCGTTGTTCGAGTTGCTTTGCCAGCGTCGCGATGATGCGTGCGCCGGTGGCCGCGAACGGATGCCCGATCGCGACGCTGCCGCCCTTCAGATTCATCTTGCTGCGATCGATGCTGCCCAGCGGGGCGCTCAGTCCCAGCCTGTCGCGACAGAACTCGGGCGATTCCCAGGCTTTCAGCGTGCACAGCACCTGGGCTTCGAACGCTTCGTGAATTTCATAGATGTCGAAGTCCTGCAGGCGGATGCCTGCGTCCGCGAGCATTCGCGGAACGGCGTACGCGGGCGCCATCAGCAGGCCTTCCTTGTTCACGAAATCGACGGCTGCGACCTTGCCGTAGGTGAGCCAGGCCTGGATCGGCAGTCCGCGACTCTGCGCCCAGCTTTCGCTGGCGAGCAGCACTGCGGCCGCGCCATCCGTCATCGGCGTCGAATTGCCGGCCGTCAGCGTGCCGTTGCGATCGAACGAAGGCTTGAGCTTCGCCAGCTTTTCCAGGGACGTGTCGCTGCGGATGTTGTTGTCGCGCTCGAGTCCGTTGTACCCGATGACGATGTCGTCGTAGAACCCTGAGTCATACGCTGCAGCCGCCTTCTGATGACTTTGCAAGGCCAGCTCATCCTGCGCGGCGCGCGGGATCTGCCACGTCTTCGCCATCAGTTCGCAGCTCTGACCCATCGACAGTCCCGTGCGCGGCTCGACGACACCCGGCAACTGGGGTTTGAAGTGCCTGGGGCGCAAGCCGAACCAGGGGCCGAGGCGCTCGCCGAAACTTCTGCCGCGTGCACTGGCGAGCAGCAGCTTTCGATAGGAATCCGGATAGACGATCGGTACATCGCTCGCCGTATCCACGCCCGCAGCGATGGCGGAGTCGATCTGGCCAGCGGCGATCTTCAATCCGAGAACGATCGCGGTCTCGAGGCTCGTGCCGCACGCACGCTGCAGATCGAAGGCCGGTGTTTCGGGTGCAAGGCCACTGCCCAGCACGGCTTCGCGCGTGAGATTGAAATCGCGGGAGTGCTTGAGCACGGCGCCCGCGCCCACATCGCCGATCGTCTGTCCCTGCAGCCGGAAGCGATCGACGAGTCCGCGCAAGGTGGCAGTGAGCATGTCCTGGTTGCTGGCCTGCGCATATGCGCCCATCGAACGAGCGAAGGGAATGCGCACGCCGCCGACAATGGCAACGCGTCGCGGCGAAGATCCGACAAGCATGGGTGTCTCGCTGTGACACAATGGATGCGCCACGAAGAATGCCGCGACGCTGCGGCCCGGTCAAAAGCTCTTCCCATGTTGCCGATTCGTTCGCGCGCGCAGATCGCTGCCGATGCCGCAGCCATTGCCCGTTTCGGTGGTCCGTTGCTGGTCAACAATCTTGCCCTGGTCGGCATGTCGTTCACCGACACGGTGATGGCGGGGCAGCTTGGCGCGCGCGATCTCGCCGGGCTTGCGGTCGGCGCGGCCTGGTACAACCTGTTCCTGTTCATCGGCATGGGGGCGCTGATGGCGATTGCGCCCGCGGTCGCGCATGCCTACGGCGCGGCCGACAATCCTGCAGTGACCCGACTGGCGCGTCAGTCGTGGTGGCTGGCGTTCGCGTTGTCGGTCCTGCTCATGCTGGGTATGTGGCAGGCAGGCTGGGCGCTGCCTGCTGTGGGCATCGCGCCGGAAATCCTGCCGATCGCCATCGGTTATGCCGAAGCCATCAGCTGGGGCATGCCAGCCATGATGGCGTTTCTGTCGCTGCGATACGCGAGCGAGGGGCTCGGGCACACACGACCCATCATGTACATCGCGCTCGGTGCCCTCGTGATCAGCGTGTTCGGCAACTGGGTCTTCATGTACGGCAAGTTCGGCATGCCGGCGCTGGGTGCCGTCGGTTGTGGTGTGGCCTCGGCCATCGCGATGTGGCTGATGCTGGCGGCGATGCTCATCTATATGCGCCGGAACCGTGTGTACCGGCCTTTCAGCATCTTTCATCGCATCGATCGCCCTGATCCACACACCATCGGCCAGTTGCTGCGCCTGGGTGTGCCGATCGCGGGCAGCATTCTCGCCGAGGGTGGGTTGTTCGTGACGGCTGCCTTGCTGATGGGCGCGATGGGTGCGGTGACAACAGCGGCACATCAGATCGCGCTCAACTTCGCGGCCTTCATGTTCATGATGCCCTTGTCGATCAGTTCGGCGACGACCATTCATGTGGGCCACACGATCGGACGCGGCGATTGGGCGCGGGCACGCGCTGCGGGATTCGTCGGTATCGGCATGTGTGTGGTCGTAATGACCGTGTCCGCGTGCGGCATCGTCTCGTGGAACGATCAGGTCGCTGCGATGTACACGAACGACGAGGCCGTGCGTTCGCTCGCGGCAACGCTGCTGCTCGCGGCTGCGGTCTTTCAGGTATCCGACGGCGTGCAGGTCGGGACGGCAGGAGCGCTGCGGGGGTTCAAGGACACGGCCGTTCCGATGGCCATCTGCTGGTTTTCCTACTGGGCCGTCGGCTTCTCGCTGGCCTATGTGCTCGGGGTCGTGCGTGGACTCGGGCCGCTCTATGTCTGGGTCGGCCTGATCGCGGGGCTGTCCGTGTGCGCCGTCCTGCTGCTGGCGCGGTATCGCCGGATCAGCAGGCGCGCCGTCTACTCGGCGTTGGGCGCACGGTAGCCATAGCCGAGCGTTTCGATTTCTTCCACCACTCCGTCGACGAAACGCACGCGCCGCATCAGCTTGTAGGGCCCGAAGTTGTAGGTCCAGATCTCGACAGGCACTTCGACCATGGCTTCGCCGAAGTAGTACTGGCGACCGCCAATGTAGTACGTCGGGCGCCGCAGGATGGATCGGGACTGCACATCGCTCGGCTCGCCGCACAGATCCCGGACCGCTGTCCGCGTGTCGCCTTCGCGAACGATGCGGGCACCGCAGCGCATCGCGTCGGCTGCGGCGGGTGCGCTGCTCAGCAAGACGACCAGGGCTGCAAGGATACGCATGGGACCAAGATGCGGCCGGGCGGATGAATTGGCGATGAATTTTCAGCCTTCCGCGACTGCAATCCGACCTTCGATGCAGTTGCGATAAAGACGGGCGAAGCGTGCCACCGTCATCGACAGCGGATTGCCGCCGGTGGACGGATCGTCGAATGCCTGCGGCGCGAACGTTGCGATGTGTTCGTCGCGTACGCCGAGATCCGCGAGCGTCGACGGGATGCCGATCGACTGCCGCAGTTCCAGGATCCAGTCCATCACGCCGTCGAACGAATGCTTCTGCAATCCGAGGAACGCTGCGAGCCGCACCATCTTTTCTTCCAGGGCCGGCCGGTTCCAGGCAAGGACATAGGGCATCACGACGGCGTTCGTGAGTCCATGATGCGTATTGAGATTGGCCGAGCACGGATGACTCAGGCTGTGCATGGCCCCGAGTCCCTTCTGGAAGGCAGTCGCACCCATCGTCGACGCAACCATCATGTGGGAGCGCGCTTCAAGATTGGCGCCGTCCTTCACTGCGATCGGCAACCATTCCCTGATCAGGCGCATTCCTTCGAGCGCGATGCCTTCGGCCATCGGGTGATAGAACGGTGAGCAGTACGCTTCGAGATTGTGCGACAGCGCATCCATGCCCACGGCTGCCGTGACGTGCGGCGCAAGCGCGAGTGTGAGTTCCGGATCGGCAATCACCAGCGCCGGCTGCATCTTCGGATGAAAGATGATTTTCTTGGTGTGATCGCGCACGTCGGTGATCACCGAGGCGCGACCG
>CAZBKC010000151.1:3770-7611 GCA_964492345.1 uncultured Steroidobacter sp.
CGACCGACTTCCGAGCCGGTGCCCGATGTCGTCGGCACAGCCACCGTGGGAGCCATGCCGGCAACGTTGACGCGTGTGAACCAGTCTTCGCGATCTTCGAAATCCCAGATCGGCCGTGATTGTCCGACCATCAGGGCGATGGCCTTGCCGGCATCGAGCGCACTGCCGCCACCGAAGGCGATCACACCGTCGTAGCCGCGCTGCCGAAACAGTTCGACGCCCGCCGTGACATTCGCTTCCACCGGATTGGCCTGCACCGACGAGAACACGTCGCAGGGCAACCCGGCCTGACGACACGATTCCACGGCCTTCGCGATCATCGGCAGCGCGGCGAGACCGGGGTCGGTGACCAGCAGCGGTTTGCGAATGCCCAGCGTCCTGCACGCATCCGGCAGTTCGGCGATGCGCCCTGCACCGAAGCGGATCGAGGTGGGGTAGTTCCAGTTGCCGCGCAGTGTGGAAGTCATGTGTGTAAATCTTCCGTTCGCGAAGAGCCAAGAGGCCGCAAAAGACCGCAAAAAAGAAAATGGACAAAGCTCGGTGTTGTCCGTCTGACTTATATCTCCTTTATGCGGTCTTTTGCGGCTCCTTCTCTTCTCACGTCTTCGTCCGCAGATGAAACGACTTCGGGCGCGTGAGGTGTTCGTAGCCGACGACTGACAGCGTGCAGCCGCGGCCGGAGTCCTTTACGCCGACCCAGGCGAGCGCAGGGTCGAGGTAGTCGCAACGGTTCATGAACCACGTACCGGTCTCGATGCGGTTGCCGATCGACAACGCGGCTTCTTCGTCCGCAGTCCAGATCGCGGCGGTGAGTCCGAAGACCGTGTCGTTCATCAGCGCGACGGCCTCTTCGTCGGAATCCACCCGCATGATGCCGGCCACGGGGCCGAAGATCTCTTCCTTCATGACCGGCATCGAGTGATCGACATCGATCAGCACCTGCGGTGCCAGGTAGGGCGTGCCGGATTGGCTCGCCGCGAACTCCGATTCCTCGATGATGGGTGTCGCGCCAGCGCTGACGGAAGTCGCAATCTGCTTGCGGATGGTTTCGGCGGCCGTGGCGCGGATCACCGGGCCCAGCGTCGTCTGCGGATCGAGCGGATTGCCCAGCGCATACTTGCGCGTGAGCTCCACATAGCCTTCGACGAATGGCCCATAGACCTGCTCGTGCACATAAATGCGCTGCAATCCGCAGCACGACTGGCCGCTGTTGAAGTACGCGCCGTCCACGATGTTCTCGATCGCATGGGCGATATCGGCATCGTGGCGCACATAGACGGGATCGCAGCCGCCGAGTTCGAGGCCTGTGCCGATGAATCGTTCCGAGGCCGCGCGCTGCACGGCATGTCCGCCGGCAACCGATCCGGTGAAGGCCACGAAGTCGACGCGCGGATCGCGAATGACGCGCTCGGTGTCCTCGTGGCTCATGTGCAGCACCTGGAAGACGCCGTCCGGCAACCCGGCGGCGCGCAGACATTGGTCGAAGCGTTCGGCACACAGAAGGGTTTGCGCAGAATGCTTGAGGATTACGGCGTTGCCGGCCATGAGCGCAGGAATCACGCTGTTCACTGCGATCAGATAAGGGTAGTTCCAGGCGGCGATCGTCAGGATCACGCCGAGCGGTTCGCGCCGCAGGAAGCGGCGGAAATTTTCCTTGGGGTCGCAACCGATGTCCGCGAGTGCGTCAGGCGCGATCGCGATCATGTGGCGCGCCCGTTCCAGCGTTCCGCGCACCTCGTTGGGCGAATACTGCAGCGGACGGCCCATCTGCCACGTCAGTTCGAGTGCGATCTCGTCGCGCTTCGATTCGAAGATGTCGCAGAAGCGGTTCAGGGTCGCCGCGCGATCCTCGATCGACGTTGCGCGCCAGGCGTGTTGCGAGGTGCAAGCGCGGTCGAGCGTCGCCTCGATCTGCCCCGTGGTGGCCAGCGGGCGTTCGGCAAAGACGCTGTTGTCGATGGGGGAGAGGATGCGGAGCATGGGATTGGGGGTGACGGGTGACGAGTGACGGGTGGGAGAATAATGCGCAGCGAGTCTCGTCACTCGTCACTCGTCACCCTGTCACCGTTCAGATGATCTCAAAATACCTCGCCAGTTCCCAATCGGTAATGTGCTTGCGGAACTCGCGTTCTTCCCACTCCCGCGTCGCGGCGAAGTGTTCGACAAAAGCGTCGCCGAACCAGTCGCGCGCCATTTTCGACTTCCTGAGGCGCTGTGCTGCGTCCCACAGCGTTCGCGGCAGTGCGAGTCGCTCCGGGAATTTCCGGTCGTAGGCATTGCCCTCGACCAGCGGTTCCGGCTCGACCTTGTTCTCGATTCCCCACAGTCCCGAGGCCAGCGCGGCGGACAGGATGATGTAGGGATTGGCGTCGGCTGCGGCTACCCGGTACTCGACGCGCTGCGATTTCGCACTGCCGGGGATGATTCGCAGGGCGCAGGTGCGGTTCTCGACGCCGACGGTCGAATCGGTCGGCGCCCAGAATCCGGGTATCAGTCGCGTGTAGGAGTTGATCGTCGGCGACACCATGGCGAGGACTTCCGGCATCAGCTTCTGCAGCCCGCCGACGAAATGCCGCATGGTCTGGCTCATGCCGTGCGGCTGTGAGTCGTCATGAAACACGGACTTGCCGTCCGGGCCTTTCAGCGACAGGTGGATGTGGCCGCTCTGGCCCGGCCAGTCGCGCGACCACTTCGCCATGAACGTCGCCATCATGTCGTTGCGCTGGGCGAGTACCTTGATGAAGGTCTTGAACAGTGCCGCCTTGTCGGCGGAAGCGAGTGCTTCGTCGAAGGTGATCGCCGCCTCGATGACACCCGGGCCGGTCTCCTCGTGCAGGCCTTCGAGGCCGAAGTCCATGGCTTCGCACGTCGTCAGCAACTGCCGGTAGAAGCCCGATTCGACGCTGTTGCGGATGACGGAATAACCGAACCAGCCCGGCGCCATCGGCTTCAGGTTGCGATAGTTCTTCTCGCGTGCCGATTCGGGAGTTTCATCGAAAAAGAACACCTCGTATTCGAAGCCGGCATAGGCCGAGAAGCCCATGTGCTTCGCGCGATCGAGCACCTTGCGCAGCAGGCCGCGCGGACAGATCTGGTCCGCCGGTGCAACGAACTCGCTCAGGAAGAACAGTTCGTTGTTTTCGAACGGCAGCGGCAGGCAGCTCTCAGGCAGGATGCGCACCGGTGCGTCGGGATAACCCGTGTGCCAGCCTGTGAACTTCACGTTGTCGTAGAGCTGGTCCTGGCAGTCCCATCCCAGCACGACATCGCAGAAGCCGTAGCCATTCTCCAGCGCCGACAGGAATTTCGCGCGCGACATGTACTTGCCGCGCAGGATGCCGTCGATGTCGAACACGCCCACTTTGATGTGCGAGGAGTTGCGTTGCTCGACGATGGCTCGGGCATCGGCAATGGTTCTTACCTGTCGGGGTTCCAGCATGGTTCTTCTGTCTCTGGCTAGTGGCTAGCGCGTAGTTCGCGACAATCGATTCGCCGTCCCAAGTTGCGTCCCTTCCTCCGCGTTAGCGGGGGAAGACAGGATGGGGGCTTACTGCAAACGGAGGCTTACCAAACCGGCCCCAACCCCAACCCTCCCCCGGCGACCGGGGGAGGGGCCCGAAGGGCTCGTCACACCTTTGTCGTTCCGTAACCTTCCTTTTCAGGGTGTCCGTGCTGGCCGCCGGTGAGTGCGAACTCCTCTTCCGGCGACAGCACCAGCTTATGCCGGCCGACGGCGGCGAAGTAGATGATGCCAAGCACGTACCACGCGAGCGCCGCGTACACGCCTTTCAGATACACCGGATCCTGCAGCTGGAAGTACAGCGTGACGAGGGCGATGACC
>CAZBKC010000152.1:0-7604 GCA_964492345.1 uncultured Steroidobacter sp.
GGCAGCGGCAGCATGAGAAGAGCCGGATCGCTTCGCTCGCCCCCACCCCAACCCTTCCCCGCTACGCGGAGGAGGGGGCGGAAAAGCAGCTACGCACAGCAGCTATCGGCTCAATGCAGTGCCATTGGGCTGAAGCCGGCCCCACAGGAGCAAGTGACGTCAGCGCTTGCGCTTCGGCAGCAGCACCACGCGCGTCTTCGTCCAGCGATCGGGCCACGCGAGCCCTTCGCGATCGATCCAGATCCACAGATACGCCGCGACCAGCGGCGCGAGTGCAATGCAATTCGCCGTAATGCGCGCCGTCCTCGACCAGTCGTGCCAGATCCACCAGTAACCGATCAGGAACGGCACGCACAGCACGAAAACCGCGCCGAGCCGCCGCAGCGCATCGCCCACGGTAAGCAACGAGCCATCGAGCCGTTCCAGGCGCAGACGCCAGGCAAGCATGCCGATCGTCTGCCCACGCCGCGTCCAGAAGAAGATGAAGAATGCGGCGACGACGGCCACCTGCACGACGTGATACAGATGCGCCAGCCAGCCCACCTCCTCGGCCACCAGCACACGGCCATGCAGGAACGGCAGGAACGGCAGCGTCGCGACCACGAGGAAGGCAAGGATGGGCAGGCAGTCGTACACGATCGCACCGATACGCCTCAGAACGCCGGCAGACGGATGCTCCTGATTCGCCCCCACGTCAGCGGACACGGTACACCGCGATTGCTGTCACGAGAGTGAGCACCAGTGTGGGGGTCCAGCCGACGACGATGGGCGGAAGATCGAAGATCGCGCCGCTGCTGTCCATCAGACGCGCCAGCAGCAGGAAAACCACCCCGACCATGATGCCCACGACCGTCCGGGCACCCGTTCCGGTCGAGCGCATCGGTCCGAACGCGAACGGCACGGCCAGGACGACAATGATGGCAACGGCGATCGTGCGCGCGATGCGTGCCCACATCGCTGTTTCTGCCGAACGCGCATCGAGCCCGTTGCGTTTCAGATGGGCGACATAACTGAACAATGCGTGGACTGGCATCGCATCCGGCTTGATGGCCGCGAGGCCCAGAAACTCGGCCGAGAGGTTCGTGTCGAGGAGCGACGTCGGATGATGCTCCGGGACGATCCTCTCGCCATCGATCTTCGACTGACGATAGTCGCTCAGCGCCCAGCTGTTGTGGTCATCGATGCTCGCGCTTGTCGCCTTGCCGACGCTCTTCAGGTGACGCTGTGCATCGAACTGGAACACATACACGCCGCCATAGCGATTGTCTGCGCTCTGACGCTGTACCGACAGGATCGTATCGCCGTCCTTCGCCCAGGCTGCGCGGTTGCCGGCCATGCTGTAGTCCTGGAACTTCTGGAACATCTTCATTTCGCGCCCGTACTGTTCCATCGGTGGCGCGACGTATTCCCCGAGCACCCAGGTGGCAGCAGCCAGCAGTACGCCGGCGCAAAATACCCACGCGCCAATGCGCGCGACCGATACGCCCGCAGCTCGAATCACCACCAGCTCCAGCGAGCGGGCAAGATTGCCCAGCGACAGCAGTGCACCGATCAGCGAGGCGATCGGCAACATGTCGAAGGCGGCCTGCGGCTGGTTCAGGCCGACATACATCAGCGCATTCATCGCGGTGTAGTTGCCGACGCCGACATCGTCCTGCTGCGTGATGAGCAGATACAGGCCGTTGAGTACGAGCAGTACGAGCAGCACGAGCAACGTGTAACCGATGACTGCCCGCATCACGTAGCGCGACAGGAGCGACATGTTTTCAGGCCACCGCCGCGACGGGCCGCACGCGTCCGATCGGATAGGCGCGGATCAGCAGCCACGCCGCTGCGACCAGCGCAATGGCATGCACCCACCAGAGTCCGAGAAACTGCGGCATCACGCCGTTCTCGATCCAGGTTCGCGCCGCGACGAGCGAGTTGTAGTAGATGAAGTACGCGAGGATCGCGATACCCATCTTGCCGAAGCGCCCCTGACGAGGGCGCAGCCGCGCCAGCGGTACGGCGAGCGCCATGAGCACGAGCGCGCTGACCGGCGTCGCGATACGCCAGTGCAACTCTGCGACATCCTTCCCCTCGACTGAATTCAGCAATTCGGAAGTCGGCTTCATTTCCGCCTTGAGCGCTTTCCCTGTCGTTTGACCCAGCCGGATCGGGATGCCTCCCTCGCTGAACTTCATGATCCGGAACTGCCCTTCGCCCGGCACACCTTCGTAACGCTCGCCGTCGTAGAGAACGAAGGTCTGTTCGGCCTGCCCCGCTCCGCGCTGCTCGGCGCGGAGCGCAGTCCAGATTTCAAACCTGCCCGGCGCCTGCGCATCCGCACCTGCGGTCGACGTCTCCCCCTCCTTCACCGGGCGCTCGATGAACACATTCACGTTGTGCAAGATGCCATTGTCGTCCACCCGTTCGGCATAGAAGACGATGTTGCCGCCGCCGAACGTCCGGAATCGTCCGGGCTCGAGCAGCCCGAACTGCGCATCGCGCAGCGCCTCAGCGCGAATCGCCTGGGCACGCGCACTGGCCGCGGGGATTGCCGTCAACGAGAGCCAGGCCAGCAGCGCGACGATGACGATCCCGAGCACGATGATCGGGCGAAAGAGTCCGGCCGGCCCCACCCCGCACGCCTGGATCGCCGCCATTTCACTTTCGTGGTACAGCCGGCCCAGCGCCAGCATGATCGCGAGGAAGAATCCGATCGGCATGATGATCGACAGATTGCCCGTGGTCGTAAGACCGATCAGGGCAAAGACGACGTCGCGCGGGAAATCGTTGGCTGCCGCCTGCGACAGCACGCGCGCGAGCTGGTTTGCCAGCAGAATCGCGAGCAGCACGAAGGTCACCGCCAGCCAGGTGACGGCGACCTCGCGAAAGACATAGCGATCGAGCGTACGCAGCGGGAGACTCCGTCGAAGAGGAAGCGGTTGGCGGTTGGCGGATGGTCAGAAGTGCTGCGCGATCTGGCGCGATGACGCCTCTGACCAACCGCTAACCGCCAATCGCTAACCGCTTCCTCATATTAGACTACGTGGAGCAACACGGCACCCTGCGTAAACCTTGAGAAGAGGACAGCCCATGGAATTTTTTGCGACCAGCAGCGCCCCCGCACGTCAGCGCACCGAATGCGCGATCGTCGGCGTGTACGACAAAGGCGTTCTGAGCGACGCTGCGGCGCAGCTCGACGCACGCAGCGGCGGACGCCTGGCGAAGCTGGTGAAGAAGGGTGATCTGCGCGGCAAAACGGGCGATGTCTTCACGATCGCCGATCCCGATGGCGGCCCCTGCGAGCGCATCGTCGCGATTGGCCTGGGTGCCAAGGGTGCATTCAACCGCAAGCAGTACCGGCGCGCACTCAACGCCGCATTGACTGCAATCGGCAAGACCAACGCCCGCGAAGCCGTCAGCTACCTGTCGCTGGAGACGGTCAAGGACGCAGACAGCTACACGCTCGCGCGTATCGCCGCCGAACTGGCCGGCAATTCGGCCTATCGCATTCCCGATCACAAGACGGCCAACAAGCGGCCGAAGTCGCGACTGACGCGATTCGGCGTGGCCGCCGACCGCAGCGATCGCAACAGCGTCGAACGTGGTATCGAGCATGGCCGCGGCATCGTCGCGGGCATGTCGCTCATGCGTGATCTCGCAAATCAGCCCGCCAATGTGTGCACGCCCTCCTATCTCGCCAATGCCGCGAAGTCGCTGTCGCGCGAACACCGCTCGATCAGGACGCGCGTCCTGAACGAAGCCGATTGCCGCAAGCTCAGGATGGGCTCGTTCCTGTCGGTGACCGCCGGAACCGAAGAGCCGGCACAGCTGATCGTGCTCGAGTATCACGGAGCGGATCGCGGCAAGGCCCCCGTCGTCCTCGTCGGCAAGGGCGTAACGTTCGATACCGGCGGCATCTCACTCAAGCCGCCGCCCGGCATGGATGAAATGAAGTTCGACATGAGCGGTGCCGCCTGCGTGCTGGGAACCTTCAAGGCGGTCGCCGAACTGGACCTGCCGATCAACCTGGTGGGCGTCGTGCCCGCCTGCGAGAACATGCCCAACGGCCGCGCCACCAAGCCGGGCGATATCATCAGGAGCATGTCCGGCCAGACCATCGAGGTGCTGAACACCGACGCCGAGGGCCGCCTGATCCTCTGCGACGCGATCACCTACGCACGCCGCTTCAAGCCCGACACGCTCATCGACATTGCGACGCTGACCGGTGCCTGCGTCATGGCGCTCGGCAACCAGATGTCCGGTCTCTTCAGCAACAACGATGATCTCAGCGAGGCAATCCAGGCAGCGGGCAAGCGTGCCGACGATCGCGCCTGGCCATTGCCGATCGGCGAGGAGTACGCCGAGGGCCTCAAGAGCAACTTCGCCGACATGGCGAACGTCGCCGGACGCGAAGGCGGCGCCATCACGGCGGCGTGCTTCCTGGCGAAATTCACCGAAGGACTGAAATGGGCCCACCTCGACATCGCAGGCACGGCCTATCAGTCGGGTGCGAACAAGTCGAGCACGGGCCGTCCGGTGCCCATGCTCGTCGACTACCTGATCAACAAGTGATCACGTGAGCCGCGTCGATTTCTATGTGCTGTCGCAGGAGGCGCCCGACGCGCGCCTGCGCGTCGCGTGCCGGCTGGTCGAGAAGGCCTACGATCAGAACCTGCGCACCTATGTACAGACGGCGACGCCGGCCGACGCGCAGCGGCTCGACGAACTGCTCTGGACCTACAGCGACCGCACCTTCATTCCGCACGAAGTGAACACCGGCAACGGCGCATCGCACGAACGCGTCACCATCCTGCTCGGCGATTCGCCCGCGCCGCCCAGCCATCGCCAACTGCTGGTCAATCTGGCGAACCGCCTGCCTGCCGACTTCGAGAGCTTCGAACGCGTCGCCGAGATCGTCGATGTCGATCCCGAGAACAAGCGACTCTCACGCGAGCGCTACAAGGTGTATCGCGAACGCGGCTGCGAGCTGGATACGCACAATCTGTGAGGGAGGAGATTAAGAGGCCGCAAAGACCGCAAAAAAGAATGGGTGAATTCAGAAGGGCCTGGTTACCTCTATTTATCCCTGTTCTTTTGTGCGGTCTTTCGCGGCTCTTTCGACCCATCCCGCATGATCCACCACAATACCCGTCGCCCCACGCTGGAAGGCATCGCGCCACGACTGCGGTAGCGAGCGCTTCGTCAGGGTTTTCGTATCGACATGGACGTACACGGTTTCGGCGGTGGCGATCACGGACTCGGTGCCGGCGATGCGGAATTGCGTCGCGAGCGTGAATGAAGTATTGCCGATGTGCTTCGCGGCGACGGAGGCCTCGATCACCTGGTCGTAGCGCGCCGGCGCCTTCCATTCGAGCGTCTGCCTGACGAGCTGATAGTCGAGTTCGCCGCTCTGCAGTTCCTTCTCGAAGCCCAGCGAACGCAGCCATTCCGCGGTCGCAAGATCGACGTAATCGGCATACCGCGCATTGAAGACGACCTTCTGCGCATCGCATTCCCCGTAACGTACGCGCAGGAAATACCTGAAGCGATCCATTCGATTCTCCGTTTCAACTCCGTTCCCCTCCCGCTTGCGGGGGAGGGCCAGGGAGGGGGCAACGCCGGCAGGCTGCCAATCTTTCGCACCCCCATCCCAACCTTCCCCCGCAAGCGGGGGAAGGGGTGAAGAAGTCCCACTTCTAAGGCCTGATCCAGTAGTAGACAGCCAGGATCAGGCCAACCGTCACCACGATCCAGCGCAGCGTATCCGGATTCATGCGACCGGCAAGACGGCCGCCGAGCGCACCACCCAGCATCGCGCCCACGGCCATGACAGCGGCCAGCAGCCAGACCACCTGTCCCGAAAACAGGAAGAACACGGCGGCAGCCACATTCACGCTGAAGGCAATGATCTGTTTCAAAGCGTTCAATCGCGTCAGCGAGTCCTCCAGCGTCGCACCGAGGATGGCCAGCACGATCACGCTCATGCCGGCGGTGAAGAACCCTCCATAGACGCTGGCCGCGGCGACGGCCAGCGCGGGCACGAAGTGGCCGCGATGTGCATGGCGGCTTTGCGCCAGACGACGCACCACCCGGGTCCGGACCCGGTTCTGGAATGCCAGCAGCAACGCCGCGAAGCACAGCATGTACGGCACGAGGGCCATGAAAGTGCGTTCACGGGTGTTCAGCAGCAACAGCGCCCCCACGATGCCGCCCAGGACCGCGGCTGGCAGGCACAGCAACAGCCGGCTGCGCTGGCCTCGCAGATTGTCGAGTTGTGCGACCGTCGCTCCCAGGTAACCGGGCGACAGGGCCACGGCGTTCGTGACATTGGCCGCGATCGGCGGCACGCCGAGCGCCAGCAGGACAGGAAAGCTGATGAGCGTGCCGCCGCCGGCCAGAGCGTTGACGGCACCTGCGGCCGCGGCCGCGAGTGCGGCAAGAACGAGGTCAGTGGGGGTCACGACGACAGTATCGAGGCACGACCCGGCTCACCGCCAGCCCGGTCCGGGCACGTGCCTGACGCTATAATCGCCGCCCCTTCCGATCCCGGCCCGCCCTGACAGTCTGCCCCATGGAAAAGTCCTACAGTCCTCGCGACATCGAGCAACGCATCTACCAGCGCTGGGAAGAGAACGGCTGGTTTGCGCCGCGAGGTTCGGGCACGCCCTACTGCATCATGATTCCGCCGCCCAACGTGACGGGCACGCTGCACATGGGCCATGCGTTCCAGCACACATTGATGGATGCCCTGACGCGGCTGCATCGCATGGACGGTCGCAGTGCGCTGTGGCAGCCAGGCACGGATCACGCCGGCATCGCGACCCAGATGGTGGTCGAACGCCAGCTCAACGCGGCAGGCAGGCATCGCCGTGACATCGGCCGCACCGCCTTCGTCGAGAAAGTCTGGGAATGGAAGGCACAGTCGGGCGACACGATTTCGCGCCAGGAACGGCGCCTCGGCAACTCGGTCGACTGGTCGCGCGATCGCTTCACGATGGACGAAGGACTGTCGACGGCCGTCACCGAAGTCTTCGTGCGGCTCTACGAAGAAGGACTCATCTATCGCGGCAAGCGGCTCGTGAACTGGGATCCGGTGCTGCACACGGCGCTGTCCGATCTCGAAGTGATGCAGGAGCCGGAACAGGGCCATCTCTGGCATCTGCGCTATCCGCTCGCCGACGGCACAGGCCAACTGGTCGTCGCGACAACGCGCCCGGAGACCATGCTCGGCGACACAGCCGTCGCCGTGCATCCTGAAGACGAGCGTTACAGACACCTCATCGGCAGAAAAATCCATCTGCCGCTGACGGACCGGCTGATTCCGATCATCGCCGACGAGTATGTCGATCCCGCCTTCGGTTCCGGCTGCGTCAAGATCACTCCGGCGCACGACTTCAACGACTACGAGATCGGCAAGCGTCACGACCTGCCGCTGATCAATGTGTTCGATCACAACGCTGCGCTGACCGATGCGGCGCCGGAGGCGTATCGCGGACTCGATCGATTCGCGGCCCGCAAGCGCATCGTCGCGGATCTCGAAGCACAGGGACTGGTCGAGAAAATCGAGCCGCATACGCTGCAGGTGCCGCGAGGGGATCGCAGCGGTGCGGTGCTCG
>CAZBKC010000153.1:0-7566 GCA_964492345.1 uncultured Steroidobacter sp.
GACGTTTGCCGCCCTGTCCGCCGGGGGTGTAGGCGTCGTCGCTGCGGATGCGGCGATCCGAGGTGTAGCGATTCACCATCGAATCCATGTTCCCGCCGGTGACGCCGAAGAACAGATTCGGCCTGCCCAGGCGGGCGAAGTCTGCGGCCGAGTGCCAGTCGGGCTGGGCAATGATGCCGACCCGGAAACCCTGCGCTTCCAGTACGCGACCGATGATGGCCATGCCGAAACTCGGGTGATCCACGTAGGCATCGCCCGTGACGATGATGATGTCGCAGCTGTCCCAGCCGAGCGCCTCCATCTCCTCCCGGCTCATCGGCAGGAACGGGGCGGTCCCGAAGCGGGAAGCCCAGTACTTGCGATAGGAGAAGAGTTCGCGGGAGGGGAGCATGGGAAGAAGGCAACTGGCTACCGGTTGCTGGCGACTGGCCAGAGAAGGAGGGGGCGGATGATAAACCACCCGGGTCGCGGCTGACCGGATGTAAGAAGTCAGATTCCTGACGGGTCAGGCAGTTGTGCCGCACCGGCCGACCGGGGCGTCAGGCGTTCGCTGAAGGGGACATCGCGGCAACCCCGCGCGCGGCAGAGTCCGTGCGGGTCAGGTTTCGAATCGCGAACCAGCGCCCTTCAGACCGGCAAATCCCTGCCGTTACTGCGGGTGCGTCGCTGCCATTGGCGAGCCGCCCTGGTCTCTTGTTGTCCCGCCCTCGGGTAAAGCGAATCGAATTCCATGAAGTTCAAGCACCGCATCTGGATGTTGCCCATCATGACCGCCGCGATCGTCGCGATCGGCATCTCCGTCAGTTCGCAGATGACGTCGCGCACCTCGGCCGCGCTCGTGCGCGTAGAGAAAGTGCAGTACCCGACGGTGGAGGCGTTGCGAACCTTCCGGGCCCATGTCACGAGCATCGAGGAATCGCTGCAGCGTGCGGTGGCGGAAGGCGACAAGGCA
The DNA here is from genome assembly GCA_964492345.1 of uncultured Steroidobacter sp. Lineage (GTDB taxonomy): Bacteria > Pseudomonadota > Gammaproteobacteria > Steroidobacterales > Steroidobacteraceae > Steroidobacter. The sequence goes on from CAZBKC010000153.1 coordinate 953, forward strand.
GGGTTGAGTTCGGCCGATCGCGAGGCGCAGGGTGTCAGGACCGCGCTCAAGGATCTCGCCGCCGCGGATCCCGAGAGCCGGCTCGATGACAGGCTGCAGCAGGCCTTCGACGATTACTACATCGCTGCCGTCTCCGCGACGAACATGATGCTGGGCACGGCTTCCGGCGATCCGGCATCGGCCATCACGAAGATGCAGCAGACCTCCGAGGTCCTGAAGACCACGCTGACCAGGGCGCAGGATGACGCCATCGGCGAATTCCGCGCGCTGCTCACCAGCGGCACGGACAACATTCATCGCAGCCTCGTCGTCAGCATCGTCATGGCGGTGGTCATGCTGCTGGCCCTGGGCATCGGTTCCTGGGTGCTGATCGGCAGTGTCTTCCGCGCGCTTGGTGGCGAGCCCGAGCTGGCCGCGCAGACCGTGCGTTCCATTGCCGGCGGCGACTTTACGACCTCGGTGCAGCTGCAGCCCGGCGACGACTCGAGCCTGTTGCACGGGATCGAAACGCTGCGGCAGAAGCTTGGCACCCTGATCCGCGACGTACGCAGCACCTCCGGCACCGTGGATACGGCCGCAGCGGACATCAACACCAGCATCGATCGGCTCAATGTGCGGACCTCGGAGCAGGCTGCGAGCCTCGAAGAAACCGCGTCGAGCATGGAGGAGATGACCGTCTCCGTGAAACGCAATGCCGAGAATGCACGTCACGCCAGCGCACTCGCCGCGGAGGCGCGCGACCGTGCGGAGCGTGGCGGTGCGGTTGCCACCAGTGCCGTCGCTGCGATGAGCGAGATCAACGACTCGAGTCGCCGCATCTCCGACATCATTGGCGTCATCGATGAGATCGCATTCCAGACCAACCTGCTGGCGTTGAACGCCGCAGTCGAAGCGGCGCGTGCCGGCGAGCAGGGCCGCGGCTTTGCCGTGGTGGCTTCCGAAGTGCGCAATCTCGCGCAGCGCAGCGCAACCGCGGCGCGCGAGATCAAGGAACTCATCAAGGACAGCGTTACCAAGGTGCAGGACGGGTCGAAGCTCGTCGACGAGTCCGGCAAGCACCTGCACGACATCGTTGCTGCCGCGAAGAAGGTTGCCGACATCATCGGCGAGATTTCCGAAGCCAGCTCGCAGCAGGCGAACGGCCTCGACCAGGTCAACACGGCCATCATGCAGATGGACGAGATGACGCAGCAGAACGCCGCGATGGCGGAAGAAACATCCTCTGTCGCAGTCACCATGAAGGGTCAGGCGAAGTCGCTGACCGATCTGATCGCGCTGTTCCGTGTGGAAGGCGAATCTGCGCCGCGCCGCGTCGAACCGGTGAAGAAGGTGGCACCGAAGGCCGTCGCGAAGAAGCCGGCCCGGCCCGTCGCCACGGTTGCCCGTGCGGAACCGGCGAAGAAGGTGTCGGGCTCGGATGTGTGGCAGGAGTTTTGAGAGGGGCGCGACTGGTAAAAAGAAGCGGTTGGCGGTTAGCGGTTGGCGGTTAGTCAGAGGATCTTCCGCGCCCTTTCATGCCTTCGGGTCGCGCGAAGCGCGATGGAAAACGAGCTGCTGGCGACTGGCCAGAATTCAGTCGCCTTCGTTCTGGCCAGTTGCCAGCGGCCCGTCGCCAGCAGCCTGTTCCGCCTTCCGCCTCATTGCCGCCGTCACCGTCGACACATACGGCGACTGCGCATCGAAGAACCGCCACGGTTTCTTCGCCCAGTCGCCCGCATAGTCCACGCCAATGCGCGTGCTGTGCGCGACTTTCGGCGCGCGATAGTCCTCTGCGACAGGCTGTTCTATCCACAAGGTGCCGCCTGTCAGATCCATGCCGTTGAGCGTGCGGTCGATATCAAGCGCGCGACACAGCAATCCCGGACCGTGGGTCGTGTTCGTGATGCCTGTGACGGGCTCGAGTCCGCGAATGAGCACCGCGTGCGGAACGCCGTGCGCGGCGGTCACGACATTCAGGCAATTCCAGAAGCCGTAGATGAGATAGACATACGCGTGGCCGGGCGGACCGAACATGACCTCGGTGCGTTGCGTGCGGCCGCGCGATGAATGTGCCGCCAGATCCTGCGGTCCCTTGTACGCCTCGACCTCGACGATGCGCCCGACCTGCCGGCCGTGCTGTCCGACCCTGACCAGGTGCAGCCCGATCAGTTCCTTGGCGACAGCCAGCGTTTCGCGTGCGTAGAAGGAGCGGGGAAGCTTGCGCGACGGCATGAGAGAAGATTAGCCGCGAAAGACCGCATAAAAGACTGCAGAAAGTTCAGAAGACGTTCCTTTCTGTCCCTTCACTTCTTTTATGCGGTCTTTCGCGGCTCTCCAGTCCGGGAATCTCAGGCCGCCGGCCAGTGTTCCGACATCTGCAGCACGTCGATTTCCGCGACGTCCGCGTCCATGGCGAGGCCGCGACGCTTGATACGCCTGAAAGCGAACGAGTCGCCGCTGTGCTGATAGTGGAAGACGCAGTTGCGCGGTTCGTCGCGTGTGGCCCGCGGCAGCACGAATTCATTGAAGGTGATTTCTTCCACGAGCGGGCCGCAACTCACGGCGGTGCCGCCGAAATCGACGCCGATGCGTGCCGCAACGGAACCGTCTTCGAGTCGCAGTACGCTCTTCAGGGAAATGCGAAAACGCGGGACCGCGCCGCCATGGGTCGCGTGGTTTTCCAGGATATCCGCGTGTTCGCCGGGCGCGAGCCTGCAGATCCTGCGCAACCGGTCCACGCGCTGCGAGTCCGGGGCTTTTACCGTGGGGCTGTAACGACCCGATGCGGCGCGAGGTACGGCGACGGCGGAGCGCCGCAGACCGGCGTACGCGGACGGTCTTTCGCGCCGCCAGTACGCTCCCAGGGCCACCAGGGCAGCAAGCAACGCGATCGCCAGCCCGGTAAGGCGGGGCACATCCGACAACAGCGATGTAAAGGACGCGGACATCCGCCAAACCAGCAGGACCCTGACAGGGACTGCGAGTCTCGCCGAGAATTCAGCGCAGCGTTGCCGACTGGGTCACAGGCTGGGGCGAAGTCCTGACTACTCGTCTCGCCCCCGTGAAGGCGGGGACCATCTTGCTGATTCGTCGGATGGATCTCCCGCGGGACTTCCTGAGAAGTGAATCAGAGTCCCGCTAGAAAATCCCCAGTGCCAGTCCCGACGCCATCGTCTGTCCCAGTTCCATGCAGCGCTGACGCGCCGCCTCGTCGATCTCGCCCTTCACGATCACGGGCTCGGCCACCTGCTTCCATTTGTAGCCGAGCGCGATCCGTTCGATCGACGCGACTGCGCCGGTGCCATCGTTGCCGGCGCTGACGAAGAGCGCATACGGCAGTCCCTCGACCTTGCCTTCGACCGGGTAGAAGGTGCGGTCCATGAAATCCTTCACCGCACCGGACATGTAGCCGAAATGCTCCGGCGTACCGATGAGCAGCGCCTGCGCCCACAGCAGATCGTCTGCGCCGGCATCGAGTGCCGGCTGCGCCCGCAGCTCGACCGGTTCGCCGGACATCAGGATGCCCGTCGTCACGGCTTCGACCATCTGCAGCGTACGGCCGCCGGCGTGACCGCCGTAGATGAGGAGGATGCGATGAGTAGCCGTCATGACAGCACTCTACCTGCCGGATCCGCAGATGCCATCGGGGTGGCCGTTTCATGGGTGCACGGGGATGTGTGACTGAAATCGCGGGAATCCATGCATTGAGGGAATTCTCGCAACTGCGATGCAGGTGATGGCGGCTCAGGTACTGCGTACTACGTGCCGATATCGGTCCTCGATGCGGCACAAGCGCCGCTGTCAATCACCCGGAGACAACATGCGTTTACGAATTTCAGCGATTGCGCTGGCGGTGGCGGCTGCTCTGCCCGCCGTTGCAGGCGCGATCGACTTTTCCTACAGCGGATTTTCCACGGCGGGCTATGCCCAGACCGATACGGACCTGGCGCAGGTCGGCTTCTCGGGCCAGCCCGAAGGTGTCGACGAAGACGGTTCGTTCGAGTTCGATTCCAAGCTGGGCCTGCAGATCACGGCGAAGTTCAACGACATGTTCTCCGCGACCGTGCAGGGCGTGGCGTACGAAGACCTGACGTCGAAGTGGGAACCGCATCTGGACTGGGCCTACCTGCGCTTCCAGCCGCTGCCGTCCCTGGCGCTGCGCGCCGGCGACATGCGTGCGCCGACGTTCATGTATTCCGACTCGGTGTTCATCGGCTTCGCCAACAGCTGGGTACGCACGCCGCTCGAAGTCTATCGGCTGACGCCGGTGTACCAGCTGCGCGGTGTCGACGTCGTATGGCGTCAGACCTTCGGCAAGGCGACCTTCAGCCTGCAGCCTTACTACGGCGAGAGCGAGATCGAAGCTGGCGAAAACGCAGATAAGATCGAAGTGCCGGAATGGTACGGTCTCGTTGCCTCGGTCGAAGTCGGGTCGCTGTCGCTGCGTGCTGGCTACAGCACGCTGTCGCTGAACGAGGATCAGACCGACGAACGGATCGAGCCTGCGATCCAGATGCTGCGCGGCATGGCTGCAATGGGTTGTGCGCCATGCTCCATCGATGTCGATGCGCTCTCGCTCGGCGGCCTGGAAATGGATCTGCTGTCGGTGGGCGTGCAGTACGACAACGGCAAGAGCCTGGTGATCGCAGAGTATGCAAAGCGCGAAACCGGCAAGCTCATCAGCAATGACATGTCGTCGGCGTACCTCACCGTGGGTCATCGCTTCGGCGGCCTGATGCCGTATGCCACGTATGCCATCGCCCGTCGCGACGGCGAGCAGAAATCCGCGATTCCGGCAAACAGTCCGTTCGCCGGACTGAGCGCGATCGCCTCCAGCGTGGTCGCATCCGCCCCGAACGACCAGGACACGTACGGCGTCGGCCTGCGCTACGACGTGCCGAGCTTCTCGGTGCTGAAGGGTGCGATCGTCAAGCTGCAGTACGACCACATCAAGGCGAAGGAAGGCAATGGATTGTTCATCAACGTCCAGCCTGGCTTCGAAGGCAAAGCTGACATGATCAGCGCTTCGTTCGATTTCATTTTTTAAAGGGGCAACGTCATGCGTAAGACCATTGCAAGCCTGACGTTTGCAGCACTCGCCCTGAGTTCGCTCAGCGCGCATGCCGATATCGTCGTCATCGTCAATCCCAAGAACCCGGCCGCCTCGCTGAGTGCGGATCAGGTCTCGGCACTCTATCTCGGTAACGCGTCCACGTTCCCGGATGGCGGCGCCGCGGCGCTGGTCGATCAGCCGGAGTCCACCGGCATCCGCGGCGACTTCTACCAGAAGGCGACCGGACGCTCCGCCTCGCAGGTGAAAGCCACCTGGGCGCGCATCACCTTCACGGGCAAGGGCACGCCGCCGAAGGAACTGAAGTCGGATGCCGATGTGAAGGCATTCGTCGCGAACGATCCGAAAGCGATCGGCTACATCGACTCGAGCGCGGTGGACGGCTCGGTGAAGGTGGCGCTGAAGCTGTGAGGATCAAGTGACGGGGTGACGAGGTGACGGGGTGACGAAGCAAGAGGCGCAGACTCCTCCCTTTGTCACTCTGTCACTCCGTCACCTCGTCACTTCGATGATTGCCCGCTAAATCTCCGCTGGTTACAGTCGCCCGACTGTTCGACCATCGGAGTTCAGATGTATACATTTCTCCGGCGCAGCGCGCTGATCGCAGCGTTGCTCACGACCTGCGTTGCCATCGCGGGATGCAAACGCCACGAACCGGCACCGGCCCCCGCGCCGCAGTCGGCAACAGCGGAAGTTGTTTCCGCCGACGCCAGGATTGCGGCGGCACAGATCAGCGCGGACTTCCTGCGCACACAGATCGCCACCTTCTCGTCGGATGAATTCGAAGGCCGCGGCCCCGCGACGGCCGGCGACATCAAGGCGCGCGACCATCTCGTCGAACAGTTGCAGCAGCTCGGCTTCGAACCGGGCGGGGCGGATGGCAGCTATCAGCAGATGTTCGATGTCGTCGGCATCGAAGCGCAGATGCCGAAGCAGTGGACCTTCGCGAAGGATGGCAGGAAGGCTTCCTTCAAATGGTGGGACCAGTACATCGCGGGCAGCGGCGTGCAGGTGGAGAAGGGCTCGATCAAGGATGCCGAAGTGGTCTTCGTCGGTTACGGCATCCAGGCGCCCGAGTTTGGCTGGGACGATTTCAAGGGCCAGGACCTGAAAGGCAAGATCCTGCTGATGCTGAACAACGATCCGGACTGGGATCCGGCGCTGTTCGCCGGCAACACGCGCCTCTACTACGGTCGCTGGGTCTACAAGTACGAAAGCGCAGCGCGCCAGGGCGCAGCGGGCGCCGTCATCATTCACACCACGCCATCGGCGGGTTATCCGTTCCAGGTCGTGCAGACTTCATGGAGCGGCGAGCAGGTGGAATTGCCGGCGGAGAACGAACCGCGACTGCAGGCGAAGGCGTGGCTGACGGAAGACGCCGCGCGCGAACTCGTACAGCTCTCCGGCAACGATCTCGATCAACTCATCGCAGCGGCGAAATCGAAAGACTTCGCGCCGGTGTCGCTGGGCGTGAAGACCTCGTTCGCCTTCACCAACAAGATCAATCGGTCGACCACCGCCAATGTCTACGGCGTGTTGAAGGGCAGCGATCCGCAGCTCGCGA
>CAZBKC010000154.1:0-7560 GCA_964492345.1 uncultured Steroidobacter sp.
GATCCGCGAAGCGGCGCTGGCCGATGCCGGCGTGCAGCGCTGGATGGAAGGCAAGCCGCCGAAGAAGGTGATTGTGGTGAAGGGCAAGCTGGTGAATGTGGTGGTGTGAAGGAGAAGGGCTACTGGCGACTGGCTGCTGGCGACGGGCCAGATGAAAAAGGAGACAGAGGCACTGTGTCGGAGTCGCAGATTGCAGTGGTGTTGTTCGATGTCGGCGGCGTGCTGGTGCGGCTCGGGGGTGTCCGGCCGATGCTGGAGTGGCTCGGCTATCGCATGCCGACCGAAGACCTGTGGCGGACGTGGCTGCACTCGCCGAGCGTGCGTGCATTCGAGACGGGAAAGATCGCGGGTGAGGAATTCGCCCGTCAGCTCATCGATGAACTCCGGATTCAGGTCGATGCCGGTACCTTCCTGGACTCCTTCTCAGGCTGGCCTTCGGACGTGTATCCGGGCGCCCTGGAATTGCTGGACCGGATCCCACCACATTATGTGCGCGCCGTGCTGTCCAACAGCAATGCGGTGCACTGGCCCCGTGTCACGGAGGAACTCGGTCTCGGCGGAATTTTCGACCACTACTTCGTTTCCCATCTCACCGGTCGCATCAAACCGGATGCCGAGGCCTTTGAACACGTGCTCGACACGGTGGGCTGTCGCGCAGCGGAAGTGCTGTTCCTCGACGACAATCTGCTGAATGTCGAAGCGGCGAGGCGTGTCGGCCTGGAAGCCTTCGTTGTCCAGGGTCCTGACGAGGCGCAGCGGGTCCTGCAACAGTTCGGGGTCGTTTCCTCCTCCGTCCGCTGATTCCGCACACTGGATTGCGCTGCGCAGCTTGCTCGCCGCCAAGCCGCGGGCGTAGCCTCCGCTCCATCGCCAAGCCAATGCCAGGTGCCGTATGCAGATGCGTGTCGTCGACAACAGCGTTTCAGAGGTGAGGAGCAAGGTTTCCGCGGAGGAGTGGGCGGTTCGCGTCGACCTTGCGGCCTGTTACCGGATGGTCGCGTTCTTCGGCTGGGACGATCTGATCTTCACCCACATCTCCGCCCGTGTTCCCGGGACGCACGATTTCCTCATCAACCCCTACGGACTGATGTTCGATGAAATGACCGCGTCCAATCTCGTGCGCGTCGACCTCGAGGGCAACAAGACGCTGGCGAGTCCCTACGAGATCAATCCCGCTGGCTACACGATCCACAGCGCCATTCATGCGGCACGCGACGATGCGTATTGCGTGCTTCACCTGCACACGATGCAAGGCATTGCGGTTTCGTGCCAGAAGGCCGGGCTGCTGCCGATATCGCAGCAGGCCAGCATCGTCGTGCAGTCGCTGTCGTATCACGACTACGAGGGCATCGCGCTCAACCCCGATGAAAAGTCCCGCCTGCAGGCGAATCTGGGCAGGACGCGCAACCTCATGCTGCGCAATCACGGGCTGCTGACCGTGGGACGAAGCGTCGCGGATGCCTTCCTGGCGATGTACACATTCCAGCGTGCCTGCGAAATCCAGGTGTTCGCGCAGGGCAACGGTGCGGAACTCCTGCAGATTCCCCAGTCGGTGCTCGATACGGTGCCTGAATACAGCAAGGCCGTGATGCGCGGCGCCGGCAGCGCGCTCACCTGGCCGGCGTTGCTGCGCAAGATGGACAAGATCGATCCGGGTTATCGGAACTAAGGCATCTCTGTGTGAAATCCCCCTCTTGGCTATACTCCTCGCGAATCGCACCGCGAGGATCGTCGTTTGATGTCCGCAAATCTGCGTGGGTTGACTCTCATTGCCGCACTGCTGCTGGGTGCGTGCGGGTGGCGCATGCAGGGCACTGCTCGCCTTCCGGAGGTCATGTCTGCCACCTACATCGACACGACTGACCGCTATACCGATTTCAATCGCATGCTGCGCGCAAGTCTCGAGGCGTCGGGCGTGCGCCTGGTAGGGAACCGCAACGATGCCAGCGCGATCGTGCGGATACGCACGGACACGAGCGGTCAGCGCGTGCTGTCCGTGTCGGCGCGCAATACGCCGGAGGAATATGAGGTCTTCTACGCCGTCGAGTACTCGGTCGAGAGCCAGACCGGCGAACTCATCGCCCCGCAGAAGCTGGAGCTGACCCGCGACTACAGTTACGACACCACCGCGGTGCTGGCCAAGCAGCGCGAACAGGCCATCCTGCGCGAGGCGCTGGCACGCGATCTGGCGGGGCTGGTCATTCGAAGAATGGGATCGCTCTGAGGCGCAGGCCGGAAATTGACCATCAGGCGCAGGCCGAAAAATCGACCATCAGGTGCAGGCCGCGAAGTTGACGATCGGGGTCACGACAATCCAGCAGTTCGCGCCGGAGCAGTTGGAGACATTGCTCGCGCGCTACGGCATGGAACTGGTGCGGCTCGAAACGGGAGCACCGCTGCCGGGTTCCTATTGGGGCGACAGCGAAGCCGGTCTCGTCGGAAACCGGATCTTCGTGCGGCCCGACACGCCCGCGCATTCGCTGCTGCACGAAGGCAGTCATTTCATCTGCATGGACAACGAGCGCCGAGCGGATCTGAGCAAGGACGCGGGCGGCGACTGCAACGAAGAAAACGCCGTCTGCTATCTCCAGATCGTTCTGGCGGACTACCTGCCGGGCTTCTCCCGTGCGCAGATGCTGGCCGACATGGATGCGTGGGGTTATACCTTCCGGCTCGGGTCTGCGCGGGCATGGTTCGAGCAGGATGCCACGGACGCGCGCGACTGGCTGATGGTGCACGGCATTATCGGTGCGAACGGGCTACCGACCTGGCGTGTCCGCAGCGAAATAGTATCTCGTTGAGAAGTCATTGCGTTGCGCACAGTGTCGCGTCATTGCGTACAGCCGCTATAGTCGTGTCCGCGCCCAGCTAGTCTAATGACGCGCGCACTGAAGTAGTCCTCCGTAACGAAGGGGGCGGGCGAGCTGGATGGGCATACGCAGGATATTCGGAATCGAGGGGCTGCTGCGGCCCTCGGACCGCAATGTGCCGACCGATCTGAATCAGGTCGGCGTACGCAAGCTGGTCGATACGACGCATGAAGGCGTCTGGCTGTTCGACCTCGAAGGACGCACGACTTTCGTCAACAAGCGCATGGCCGACATGCTCGGCGCCGCGCCCCAGGAACTGATCGGTGCGCGGCTCGTCGAATTTCTCACCAGTGCGGATCGCGCGGCGGCGGAGCGCGATCTGCACGCATGGCTCGACAAAAGTGCCGCGGGCCCATACCGGCATCTGCAGCGTCGCGACGGCAAGGATCTGTGGGCGCGTATTTCCGCCTCGGCGGTGGAAAACGAGCGCAACGCCATCGTCGGCCTGCTGGGCATGTTCACCGATACGACGGAAAGCAGGGACATGGAGCTTGCCCTGCAGCGTGCGGAAACGCAGTTCCGCATCGTGTTCGATTCGTCGCCCATCGGCATCGTCGTCGTCAATCGCGAAGGCTTTGCCGTGCTGGCGAACGCCATGATGCTCAAGCTCCTGGGCTACCGGCGTGAAGAGGTCTCGAAGGTGTCGTTCGAGCAGGTCACGCATCCCGATGACGTCGCGGAGGATCGACGGCTCTATGCGGCGCTCATGAGCGGTGAAATGGAGAGCTATCGCCGCGAGAAACGCTATGTGGCCCGCGACGGCCGCACGGTGTGGGTCCATGTCAACGCGTCGCTGGTACGCAGTCCCGAAGGCGAGCCGCAGTACGCGATCAGCATGATCGAAGACGTTACCGAGAAGCACCGCGCGGAGATCGCACTGCGCGACAGCACCAACCAGTTGCGTCACGCGCTGGATGCTGCACGCATGGTGATCTGGCGCTGGGATATCGCCAGCGGCGCCATGGATTGGTCCGACAACGTCAACCGCATCTTCAAGCTTCCGCCGGGGCGGGTGCCCATAACCCTCCAGGAGCTGGAAGCGATCGTGGTGCCGCAGGACCGTGAACGCGTGTCGAAGGAAATCGAGCGTGTGCTGCAGACACCCGACGAGAAGTTCGTGTCTGTTTTCCAGGTCAATACCGAGGAGGGCGAGCAGCGCTGGTTCGAGACGCGGGGCGAGGTCGATCGCGATGCGACGGGAATGCCATGCAGCATGCTGGGCGTGGTCGTCGATGTCACGATCCGCGAGCGGGCCGAGCAGGCGCTGCGCGACAGCGAGGCACGCTTCCGGACGTTGGCGGATGCGGCTTTCGAAGGTATCGCCATCAGCGATCAGAACACGCTCGTCGACGCCAACGATCGACTCCTCGCCATGCTGGGTCGCAGGCGCGAGAACGTCATCGGGCAGGCAGCCGGCCGCATGTTTGCGAGCGAGGACGCTGCGCTGGTGGAAGAGAAAATGCGCAGCGGCGATGTCGGCATGTACGAGGCGATGATCCAGCGTCCCGACGGCAGTCGCACGCACGTGGAGATCCAGGCACGATCGTTCCAGACCGATCGTGGCCGCACGCTGCGCGTAGCGGCGGTTCGCGATGTTACTGCGCGTCGTCGCGCGGCCGAACTGCTGCGGCAGTCGCAGGAAAGGGAATTGCGCGCACGCGAGGAATTCGCGCATCACCTGCTGAACACGCAGGAGCAGGAACGCCAGCGGCTGGCGAACGAGTTGCACGACGGTCTCGGCCAGAACCTGTCGCTGATCCGCAATCGCATGCATCTGGCCCTGGAGCTTCCGGGGTTGTCGCCTGAAGTGGCGGATCATCTGCGTGCGGTCGCGGAAATCGCCTCGGATTGCGTTGCGGAGGTGCGCAGCCTCGCGCAGAACCTGCGCCCGATACAGATCGAACAACTGGGACTCACCGAAGCGCTGCACAGCCTGATCGAACGCGTACGCGATTCCAGCACGACGCAGATCGAGAGCCGCATCGAAGATGTGGACGACGTGCTGCAGGGCGACGATGCGACGCATCTCTACCGGATCTGCCAGGAGGCACTCAACAATGTGCTGCGTCATTCGCGGGCGCGGCGGGCCACGCTGTCGCTGGAGCGCGATGTGGGCATGCTGCATCTGGATGTGAGGGACGACGGTGTCGGGTTCGATACCGCAGTCGTCGGCGGCGGCGATGGGCTCGGTCTCACCAGCATGCGTGAACGCGCCCAGATGCTCGGCGGTACGCTCGACGTGCGCAGCGCACCCGGACGGGGCACGCACCTGCAGGTCAACCTGCCATTCACGGAGCCGGCGGACCGCGCAGGAGAATGACAACAGGTTGATGATGGACAGTCAGGGGTGAGGTGGGATGAAGGCGATTCGTGTCGTGATCGTTGACGATCATCCCCTGTTTCGTGCAGGGCTGCGGCAGGTGGTCCAGTCGGACGCCAGGTTCGATCTGCTGGCGGAAGCGGATATCTGGGCCCACGCGACGCGCCTGATTCGCGAGCTGCAGCCCGATCTGGCGGTGCTCGACATCAATCTGCCGGACGGCACCGGCCTCGATATCGCGGAGGCGTTGCGCGCCGAAGGGATCGCAACGCGATTCGTCGTGCTGACCATGCTCAAGGACGAGTCCGCTTTCAACAAAGCGATGAACATCGGCATCGACGGGTATGTGCTCAAGGAAAACGCCGGCACCGAGATCGTCAGTTGCCTCGTGGCGGTCGCCGCGGGCAACGCCTACGTCAGCCCGTCGCTCACAAGCTTTCTGCTGCGCCGGCGCGGCAAGGCCGAGGCGCTGGCATCACACAAGCCGGGGCTTGCGGATCTGACCACTGCGGAGAAGCGCATCCTCAAGCGCATCGCGGAAAAGAAGACGTCGCGCGAAATCGCCGCCGAGCTGCATGTGAGCCCGCGGACTGTCGAAACGCATCGCACCAATATCTGCACCAAGCTCTCGCTGAAGGGGACGAACTCTCTGCTGCAGTTCGCCCTCGAGAACCGCGAATCGCTCAGTTCGCTGGCGTGAAGTATGAAAAGAAGCGGTTGGCGGTTAGCGGTTAGCGGATGGTCAGAGGCGCGGCAGCGCTCTGAACTAACCGCCAACCGCCAACCACTTCTCTCAGGCGGTATCAGACCGTTCCCTACGTAGGCTTACGCAACGCCTTACGCGCGGGCACCCAGATGAGATTGCGTGGCGCTCGTGATTTATCCGCAGCCGTGTATCCCGGAAAGTACGCGCCGGAACCACGGCAACTTTCCCCCGAAGAATGTACCCATGAAAGTGCTGATCATCGACGATCACGCGCCGACGCGTGCCCTGATTGCCACATGGATCCGCAGCATCGCCAGCGAAATCCGGGAGATTTCCAATGGCCGCGACGGCTTCGAGGTGTGCGCGACGTTCCAGCCGGACGTCGTGACGCTCGATCTGCGCATGCGCCTGATCGATGGCTTCGAAACGCTGCGCAATCTGCGCGAGGCGTACCCTGATCAGATCGTCGTCATCGTCACTCAGGCGGATTTCCCCGATCTGCGGCGCAAGGCCGCGGAGATGGGGGCTGGCTTCTTCGTATCGAAGGAGGAACTGCGCATGCTGCGCTGGTTCCTGGAGCGGGAGCAGGAGCGGCGTCATGCGATCGGCGACACCCATGCAGTCAGCGCATAGTCTGGATATGGAGGCTACAGCGGGAAAACTGCGTCGGCGACGACGCTTCGGCAGGCCGTCGATGACGGCGCAGCATCACGATGCGGTGCCGCAGACGCCGAACGTCGCGGAGTTGCGCATGTCGACGGCTGCGGGACTCGAGACGATGCGCCGCGACCTGCTGCTGCGCACGCTGGGCTGGGTGCTGCTCCTGTTCACTCTGTTGATGCCAGTCGCAATCCTGCGCGATCTCAGCACGCAGTCGTGGACCGTCGGAATCCATCTCTGCACGTATGTCGTGCTGGTTTTCGCGTGGTCCCGCCGGCAGCACCTGGGTTCCACCCTCATCGCGCTGGTGCTCCTGGGCACGCTCTATGTGCTGGGCACGGTCGGGTTGTTGTGCAGCGGTATCGTCGGCATCAACGGCCTGGCGTACGGTCTGCTTGCGATCACGACGCCGCTGATCTTCGGTCTGCGGGCAGGAATCCTCACAGTAGCGTTCTGCGGCGTAACCTACGCCGTCATCGGCGGGCTCACGGTGTCGGGCGCGCTCACCTATGAGGCGCAGGCGAGCGAATATGCCGTGAGTGCGGCCAACTGGATACACACCGGCGCAGCATTCATCGGATTCGCCGCCACGGCGGTCGTCATTTCGAGCACGACCTTCCGCAAGCTGCATCATCTCCTGGAGAGCGAAGCTGCGCGCACCCAGATGCTGACGGCGGCGAACGCGCGGTTGGCCGAGGCGAATACGCGTCTGCACGAAATGAATGTCGAGCTGGAGCAGCGCATCGGCGAGAGAACGCGCAGCCTCGAAGAGGCCAACCGCGAACTCGAGAGTTTCTCGTACACCGTGTCGCACGATCTGCGTTCGCCGCTGCAGGTCATCGAAGGATTCAGTTCGCTGGCGCTGCAGGAGGGAAGCGCGGGATCGGGCGGCAAGGTGTGCGAATACCTGCACCGCATCCAGAGCGGCGCCCGACGCATGCACGACATGATCGGCCACCTGCTGAAGTTCTCGCAGCTTGGCAGTCGCGTCATACAGCGCGAAC
>CAZBKC010000155.1:0-7531 GCA_964492345.1 uncultured Steroidobacter sp.
CGAGGCACCATCGCAAGTCGATTCAGACGTTCGAGTCGCAGGGCCGACCACGTATGTGAAGTGAGAAAGAACGAACGCCGGCGGCGGGCACAATGCCCTTGGGTTCTGCTGCTGCGGTTGCTACAACAATGACCAACACCACCCTCAGTCGCGAACGGGATTTCCTCGACCAGAAAGAGGTGTACCGGCAGATCCTCGACGCCATCGCGGACATGGTGCTCGTCAAAGGCGCGGGGTCCCGCATCCTCTGGGCGAACAAGGCGTTCCGCGACTACTACGGGATGACGAACGAGCAGCTCTACGAGCGCGTCGACGCGAACTTCAATCAGGCGGATTACACCGAACAGTACATCCGTGACGATCACGACGTGTACACCAGCGGCCAGGTGCTCAACATTCCCGAAGAGCCCGTGACCCGGTCGGACGGGCTGGTTCAGATCTTCCACACGGTGAAGTCTCCGCTGCGCGATGACGAGGGTCGCGTGCTGATGACTGTGGGGGTTTCGCGGAATATCACCGAATCGAAACGCGCCAAGGAAGACCTGAGGCGTTACCGGGAGCACCTGGAGCATCTGGTCGCTGAGCGCACAGACGCGCTTTCCCGGCTCTCCAACGAATTGTCGACCATCCTCAGCTCACTGATCGAGGGCATCGTGGCTGTCGATGCTGGCGGGAGAGTACGGCTCGTGAACCCCGCTGCTGAGGCGTTGCTTGGCTTCAAGGAAGGCGAGGTGGTTGACAAGTCCATCGACGAAGTCATCGACTTTTCACCCGAACACACGGGCCATGACGCTGCGGCCGCGTCGAGTCTTGCGACGCTGCTGGTCAACGGGCAGGCGACAACCGGCCAGCTTCGTTCCCGACAGGGAGATCTCAGGCTCATCTCGATCCGGGCTGCACCGTTGAAGGGTGCGAATGAGACGGCAGCGGACGGCATGGTTTTATTGCTGCGTGACGTCGCGCTCGAGCGCGAGGTCGCCGATCAACGCCTGCGCCATCAGAAACTCGAGAGCCTGGGCTTGCTCGCGGGTGGTATCGCGCACGATTTCAACAACATCCTGGTGGGTATCCTGGCGAATATTTCGGCCGCCCGCATCGAAAGCTCGCGCGGTCGCGCCGTGGGCGAGCTGCTCGGACAGGCGGAGCAGGCGTGCTTGCGAGCTCAAGGTCTGACCGGTCAGCTCCTCACCTTCGCGCGCGGTGGCGCTCCGATCAAAAAGACGCTGGCGGTGGCGAAGCCGGTGAGGGAGGCTGCGGAGTTCACGCTGCGCAGCTCGTGCTGCGAATTCGAGCTGAGCGTCGCGTCCGATATCGCGCCGGTCGAGGCCGACGAAGGGCAGCTCGTGCAGGCCATCGGCAACCTGCTGATGAATGCGAGGCAGGCCATGCCGGGCGGCGGCCGGATCTCGATTCAGGTCGACAACGTCGCGGTGAAAGACAGCACTGGCCAGCTGCCACTTCCACCGGGCCCGTATGTGCGGATCGGTGTCCTCGATCAGGGCGGAGGTATCGCGCCGGAGCACCTGCCTCGGATCTTCGATCCGTATTTCACGACGAAGCCCACGGGCAATGGGCTGGGTCTGGCGTCCGTCCACTCGATCGTCAAACAACACGGCGGTTGCGTCGTCGTCAGCTCGACGCCCGGTGCCGGAGCGGAGTTTTCGGTGTACTTGCCGGCATCGCAGAACAAGCCGGCCCCGGCCGATGATGCTCCGGCGCGCGAGCGCAGTGGCCGGCGCCTGCGAGTTCTCGTGCTCGACGACGACGAAGGCGTCCGTGAGGCAATAAAGTTCGCACTCTCGCTCCTCGGTCACGAGTGCGTGGTCGTCGGCCATAGCAGCAGCGCTTTCGAGTGGGTCGAGGCTGCGCAACGCGACGACGTGCCGTTCGACGCCATATTCGTTGACCTGACGATGCCAGGAGACATCGGCGGCAACGACGTGATCGCCCGACTCGTTGAGCGCAAGACGGGCGCGAAGCTCATCGTGATGAGCGGCTATTCAACCGATCTGGTCATGGCCAACTACCAGGAATACGGTTTGAGCGCCCGGCTGCAGAAGCCGTTCACGGTGACGGACATCGAACGGGTGCTGGGTTGATCCCGGTGAATTGGTTTGCGTGACCAGCTAAGGCGGGTCACCCGCGCAACGCGGGAAGATTCATTGGATCCATTGAGCGTCGTTGCGTCGGTGCCGGGGTTTCGGGTTATCAATCTCGTCGCATCGTTCGTCGTTCGCGGTCGTTGTGCCGGTGTGGGAGTCATCGGTGTTAGGTGTTGCACGTTTTGCATTCGCCGCGGTGTTAGTGCGGCGGCGGGTCCAGTGCGCGTGCTCCACGCGAGGCGAGCCATCCCGGGAGTCGGCGGCCCCCTGGGGAATCACGTATGCGTTGCCGAAACCCCTGGTGGTTCTGGCTATGAGGAGTGACTACCGTATCACTCACTGGGAACAAATAGGGGTCGCCATCATGCACAACAACAATTCGAGTATTCGCTCACTCACTGCTTTGGCGCTCGTCGCCGCCTCGGTGGCTACGACGTACAGCTTGGCTGCGCCACAAAAGCAGGAAGAAGTTGTCGTCGAGGCTCAACTACCTGGCCGCT
Source organism: uncultured Steroidobacter sp. (assembly GCA_964492345.1). Classification (GTDB taxonomy): domain Bacteria; phylum Pseudomonadota; class Gammaproteobacteria; order Steroidobacterales; family Steroidobacteraceae; genus Steroidobacter. The sequence continues at coordinate 2,603 of CAZBKC010000155.1, forward strand.
CGAGCACCGGCGCGCCCATCCATGACGTTTCGACCCAGCGCGTGGTCAACTTCGCGGATATCAGTCTCACGACACCCTCGGGTCGGGCGGTGCTCGAGACGCGCATTCGCGATGCTGCGAGATCGGCGTGCAGCGAACTGGAACAGAAGTATCCAGTTGCGGCTGCAGGTGAGTCTCCAGCGAACTGCTACAACGAGGCCGTTGACGACGCCATAGCCGAAGCACGCAAGGCGATAGCCGCCGCCGATCAAAAGTCGCCGGGAGCCTACGGCGCTGCAGCCGCTGCAGTCCCGGCGATACAAGCCGGAGAGGAAGTCACCGTCGAAGCAGTGCGCGGCTCGGGGTATTCATCGGCCGGCGCTGAACTCAAAGAGGTCACCGCGAAGCGCACCGTCAAGTATGGGGATATCAGCCTCACAACGCAGTCGGGCGTGACCGTGTTCGAGACCCGCATTCGCGACGCGGCAAAGTCCGCCTGCACGGAGCTGGAACATAAATTCCCGGTTGGAGCTCCCGGTGAAAGCTTGAGTAAGTGCATCGGCGATGCCGTGCAACGTGCGATGGCCGACGCAAACAAGGCTATCGATTCAGCTCGCGTCGCATCGGATTCCAATTGACGATGCGAAAAGATGATGAGAGCGCACTTCGGTGCCGGTTCTGATGCAGGGTTATTCCGCTTCCCTCACCCGGCACCGTTCGCCCACAGGATCTTCAAGAATCACGCGTGCTTGACAGCCGGCGTCACTTTTGACCACTGCGCCGGTTCGTCGTCTTCAGTGCCCTTCGCCCTTCGGTGCCGGTCGGGGTAATCGAGAAGCGTTCGACACTTTCGTCTTCGGTGCCGGCGAATGCTCGCGTCCGTCAAAGCGAATTCCAAAACGCGCGACGGTTTCCTATCCTCGGTTCCAATAAGACAATCGTTATCCGCGTTGCGCAGGCAACACACTTCTATTGCTTGCAGCGCGTCGAATAGCCCGGCGCGTTCGGATACCAATGTTCAGACGGGGGATGCGATGAGATACGCGCGCGTTGAGTGGGTCGCCGTGGTGTCGATGGCGGTCATGAGTGCGGTCGCAATCGCACAGCAAGGGCCGGGTGGACCGCCAGCGAATGCGCCGCCCGCCAAATCGCCGCCACTCGGTCCCTACGAGGTCGCCGTCGGCACGGATCCGACACTGCCGACGCACACGATCTACCGTCCTGCGGATCTCGGCGCATTCAGCGGCGGCAAGCTGCCGATCGTTGCATGGGGAAACGGCGGCTGCATCGCGTCAGGCCGCGCGTACGAAGGGTTCCTCACGAAGATTGCGTCGCATGGCTATTTCATCGTCGCCATCGGAGCGGACAACGTTGCGCCGCCTGATTTGTCCGGGATGAAGCCTGGCCAACCCTTGCCTCCGCTTCCGCCATCGATGGTGAGCAAGGCGCCGCAACTCATCGACGGCCTCAACTGGGCGGTGGCCGAGAACGCACGCGAGGGAAGCGTGTACGCGGACAGGCTCGATGCGAACTCGATCGCCGTCATGGGCCAGTCGTGCGGCGGCCTGCAGGCGATCGCTGTCTCAGGCGATCCGCGCATCAAGACCTCCGTGATCTGGAACAGCGGCGTCTTCGTGGGCCCGCTTCCCGCCGGGGGACTGATGCGCGATCCCGTCGCGAAGAAAGAAGATCTCAAAGCCTTCCACGCGCCCGTCGCGTATTTCATCGGCGGACCAAGCGACAGCGCCTACAAGAATGCCGAGGATGACTTCGCGCGCATCGAAAGCGTGCCCGTGTTCAACGCGAATCTCAACGTCGGACATGGCGGCACGTATCGACACGTAAACGGCGGCTGGTTCGGCGAAGTGGGCGTTGCCTGGCTCGACTGGCGACTGAAGGGCGACGAGACGGCCGCAAAGCTGTTCGAAGGTTCCCGCTGCGGGCTGTGCGTGGATCCGGCATGGACGGTGAAGAAAAAGGGGATGGATTGAGATGAGGTGATCCGGTGGCCCCGAGTGCGGGCTGGTTCGAAGCGAAAAACTTGCAATGAAGAGACCGACAACAATGAAGCGGATGGACTACGAGCGCACGCAGGGGCCCAGCGATCCATCGCGTCGTCGTTTCGGTTGGGGCATGGCGGCAGTGGCGCTCGCGACAACGACGCGCGCGATCGGCGGCGAGCATCCGGTCATCGAGCCGCGAGAACCAGTCGCGCCGCGGCGATTCACGTTTCGGTTGAACGGCTCGGCTGAATCCGTCGGCCTGTCGACGCAGCGACTGAAACGCATCGATGTCGCCATGCAACGCATGATCGATGCCGGGCAGAATACGGGGGCCGTCACCGCCGTCGCGCGACGTGGCCAGCTTGTCCACTACAAGGCGCACGGCTACGCGAACATGCAAACGAAAGCGCCGATGCCGCTCGATGCAATCTTTCGCATGGCGTCCTCGAGCAAACCTGTAACGGGCGTTGCGCTGCTGATGCTCGTCGAGGAGCAGAAAGTACGGCTGCACGATCCGGTCAGCCGCTACATTCCGGAATTTCGCGACATGAAGGTCGCGGTGCCGAAGGCGGGCCAGCCCGCTGCACGTGTGCGAGGCGCGCCCCCGCGCGAGATGGATCTGGTGCCCGCCGAGCGACCAATCACGCTGCTCGATCTTGCGACGCACACCTCTGGACTGCTGTCTGGCGGGCCGGGCGCAGAGATCACGAACATTCAGCGCGGACCGGGCGACACGCTCGCAACCTACGTTCCGAGACTCGCGGCGGCGCCGCTCGATTTCCAGCCTGGATTGCGCTGGCAGTATTCCGGCGGCGCGGGCATCGACACGCTTGCACGCATCGTGGAGATCGGTTCAGGCAAGGACTTCGATACATTCATCCGCGAGCGCATCTTCGAGCCGCTCGGGATGACGGATACGCATTTCAATGTGCCGGAAGCGAAGCGTCAACGCGTGTTGCCAATGCAGCGCAAGGTAAACGGCGAATGGCAGGTGACGCCGTTCGGTACGCCGGGTGCGAGCCTGTTCGAGGAGCAACCGACGAAGTACTTTTCCGGCGCGGGTGGACTGTTCAGCACGTGCCGCGATTACCTGCTGTTCGAGCAGATGCTCGTGAACCGCGGTGAGTTGAACGGCAAGCGTCTGCTGTCGTCGCGCACGGTCGAGCTCATGGGGGCGAATCAGGTAGGCGACACCTTTCACGGGCCGATCGGTGGGCAGGAAGGCATGGGATTCGGCATCACGGTCGGCATCGTCGTCGACTGGCCGCGCTCGAAGACAGGGCTCTCCGATGGCGCGTTCGGTTGGGGCGGAGCGCTCGGCACGCGCTCCTGGAATGATCGCGCGGAAGAAATCGCAGCAGTGCTGATGTTGCAGCAGCCAAACGTCGACCTCATCCACGACTTCGAAATGTCGATTCGCCAGGCGATCATCGATTGATCGCGAGACCAATGTTCCAGAATTATTCATCAAGGCCAATTGTCGAAAGCGGACAACGATGCAACGACCAGAAACAGATTCCGTAACGGATGTGCCTCGGGATCCGACCCGCCGCGCGTTCGCCGCGGGCGTTACCGGCTTGGCCATCGCGAGCGCGACCAGCAGCGCGATTGCGGATGAGCATCCGGTCATTTCGCCGCGACGTGCCGCGCCGAAACCGCCGACGTTTGCGTTCAAGGTCTCGGGATCGCCGGAACGCGCGGGTATTTCAGGAGAGCGCGTCCGACGCATCCACGAAATGCTGCAGCGGCACATCGATGCCGGCACGATCTCCGGCGCCGTCACGGCGCTCGCGCGCCGAGGACAGCTGGTCAACTATGAAGCGCACGGTTACGCGAACGTGCTGACGCAAACGCCCATGCCGCTCGATGGAATCTTTCGGATGGCGTCGTCGACGAAGCCCGTTACGGGCGTTGCGTTGATGATGATGATCGAAGAGACGAAGGTGCGATTGCACGATCCGGTCAGCCGCTTCATTCCGGAGTTCCGCGATACGAAGGTCGCGGTTCTGCAGCCGGGCGAGCCGGCGCGTCGCGCGCCCGGCGCTCCCCCACGCAAGGTCGACCTCGTTGCCGCGAAGCGGCCGATCACGATTCTGGATCTGGCCACGCATACCTCCGGGTTGCTATCAGGCGGCGCAGGTGCTGACGTTCTCAACCCGCGTCGTGAGCCCGACGACACACTGGCGACGTACATCCCCAAGCTCGGCGAAGTGCCGCTCGATTTTCAACCTGGCGCGCGCTGGCAGTACTCGGGCGGGGCAGGTATCGACACGCTCGCGCGCATCGTCGAAATCGCTTCGGGACAGGACTTCGAGACGTTCACGCGCGAGCGCATCTTCGAGCCGCTCGGGATGACGGACAGCTATTTCAACGTGCCTGTCGACAAGCGCAGTCGCATACTTCCGATGCAGCGCAAGGTGAATGGCCGGTGGCAGGTGACGCCGTTCGGCGCGCAGCCCATGACGCCGTTCGATACGCAGCCGACGAAGTACTTCTCCGGCGCCGGCGGGCTGTTCAGCACCTGTCGAGACTACCTGCTATTCGAACAGATGCTCGTGAACCGCGGCGAGCTCAATGGCAAGCGTTTGCTGGGTACGCGCACCGTTGAGCTCATGGGAGCAAACCAGGTCGGGGAGCTCTACAAGAGCCCGCTCGAGGATCAGCGTGGCCAGGGTTTCGGCATCACCGTGCGCGACGTGACGGATTGGGCGATCTCCGATACCGGGCGCTCCAACGGTGCATTCGGCTGGCAGGGTGCATTCGGCACGATGAGCTGGAACGACCGTGCCGAAGAATTGGCTGCGGTGATCATGCTCCAGCAATTCGAGATCGAGGTGCAGCAAGACTTCGAGAAGCTCGTGCGCCAGACGATCATTGACTGAGGCGGAAGGAGGCGGTTAGCCCGACTTAGCGGATTCACTCTCGTTTCTGCTCATTCTTGCGGGCG
>CAZBKC010000156.1:0-5879 GCA_964492345.1 uncultured Steroidobacter sp.
GCCAGCACGGTCGGGTTCGCGATCTTGTAGCCGTTGAGATGCAGGATCGGCAGCACGGCGCCGTCGGTCGCGGGATTCAGGAATTTGTTCGAATGCCAGCTCGTCGCCAGCGGACCCGTCTCGGCCTCGCCATCGCCGACCACCGCTGCGACGACGAGATCGGGATTGTCGAATGCCGCACCGAATGCATGGCTGAGCGCATAGCCGAGTTCGCCGCCTTCGTGGATCGAACCGGGTATCTCCGGCGCCACGTGGCTGGGAATGCCGCCGGGAAACGAGAACTGCTTGAACAGCGTCTTCATTCCCGCTTCGTCCTGCGACACGTTGGGATAGACCTCGCTGTATGTGCCTTCGAGCCAGGTGTTCGCGACGATCGACGGCCCGCCGTGTCCCGGACCGATGATGTAGATCATGTCGAGATCGCGCTGCCGGATGACGCGATTCAGATGCACGTAGATGAAATTGAGGCCGGGCGTCGTGCCCCAGTGACCGACCAGGCGCGGCTTGACGTGTTCCTTGCGCAGCGGTTCCTTGAGCAGCGGATTGTCGTACAGGTAGATCTGACCGACGGACAGATAGTTCGCCGCGCGCCACCAGGCGTCCATGCGCTGAAGCAGATCGGGGGTCAATGCAGGAGCCGCTGCGGTCATGGTCCACTGTCTCCACGGAAATCGGCGTAGCAGCCGGATCGATGGTCCATCGTCTTACGCCACGGCAACGGCGGCAATATGAACAACACCGTAGGTGGTAGTGGGAGTCATGCGCTTCTTCCTGTGGGTCAGGCTTCAGCTGACTTCTTCGGCCCGCTACAGCCTAATGGCACTGCATTAAGCACTAAACGATTGAAGTGTGATGTCGGCTGGTGCGTCCCTTCCTCCGCGCAGCGGGGGACAGGATGGGGGTGCGTGAACAAGCAGCACAGTTTACGTTGCTGCCCCCTCCCTAACCCTCCCCCGCTGCGCGGAGGAGGGGATCGGATGAGAAGCGATCTACGCAGAAAATCCTGGAGTCAGTGCCATTAGGCCAAAGCCGGCCCCACAGGAAGGAGCCCTCAGAGCAGGAAGGAACGACGCCGCCGACTACCGGCCGACGTCTTCGGCGGAAACTTCCGCCGCAGCAGATTCCGCGGGCAGCGCAACCGTTGCGGCGAGCCGGCGATCGACGGGAGACATCGGATCGTTCAAGGCGACCACGCAGCTTGCGGACTGCAGCGCCGGGCGCATGCTGGCGAGACTGCAGTCCGAGAACACCGATTCGCTGGAAATCAGCGCCGGGGTCATGAGGAAGCGGCTCTTGGGCGTAGCCGCGCACTGCTTCTCGCCGTCATGCGGTGCGCCGAGGATATGTGCGATCTCGTGCGCGGCGATCAGCGAATCCAGTCCCGCGTTGATGCTGGACCGCGCGAGACCCACGCTGAACACCGGACTGCAGAGCGTACGGGTGTAGGCGAGGCCCACGCGGCTGTCGTCGAGTTGACGGCCCGTGAACAGGAAGGTGATCGCCCGCGAACCGAGACCCGCTTCCTGCATCCGCAGGCCGGCGAGTTGCGACAGCAGCTGCGACGCATTCGTCGAATCGGACAAGCTCGTCGCTGCCGGCGCATCCAGGTCGATCGAAGACACCTGGATCTGGACACCGAGCTGCGACACGAAGATGCCGTCGACATTGTTCAGTCGCGTGAGGATCTCCTCGCGCGCCTCGCGCTCCGTGGCATAGCGCGCCCGGAACGACGCATCGCCGAGCGCAGCCACGTCGATCCGGTATTCCGCGGCATGCGCCAGCGTCGATTCGCGGCGCAGCTCGCGCTCCAGCTCCGCATAGGTCGTGCCGGCGGCGGCGGACGGACGGCCGATCGTATCGACCAGGCGATAGATGACGGTGTCACCGGCGTTCAGCGACGCGGCAGCGGCGGGATCGAGGATCCTGGCGCTGTCGACGAGATAAAGCCCGGCGCCATCCCAGAACATGCCGCGCACGACGCCGGAGGTGACGCTGATGCGCGCCCATGAATCCGGCATGCCTTCGAGGCGACCGGAGAACAGTCCGACGCTGCTGCCGGCCGCCGCCAGCGCCAGCCGCTCATTGGGCTCGAGCTGCAGGCGGAAGTCACGACCGTAGGCGCGAAACTGCAGCGACAGGGAGCGGTCGTCACGCTCGGTCGTCGCAGCGACCTGCAGCCGCTCGAAATGACGGATGCGCAGTCCCCGCTCGCTGGAATTTGCGAAGACCGGAAGCGCGACGACTGCACCGACGATCAGGCCGGCGCACCACAGGCGGCGGGACTTTGCGAACATCGCTCACTCTAGGAACTGCCTATGAGTGAATGTTCGACAACGGCGCAGATTTTTGAACGAGGCAGTCCCCCAACCTCCGCGATTTACTACATGCATCACAGGGTCCGGCAAACCCGCAGGACTGCATGACGAGGGATTAATGGAACTGTGTCACACCCGTTCCTGCGCAGTGTGATCCGCGTCGCACCGCATCCCACAGTTGCAGGAAGCGCGCACTCAGGTGGCGGTTGCTCCCTGGTTGTCGCAATGCCAGTCGAAGCTGCAGCGGTGCCTTGGGTCCGTCGCGGCTTTCGGGGCCGTCGAAAACATGGATGTTTTCGCCGGAGCCTCCATGGATGGATCTACGGCGTTCCCGAAAGCCGCGACGGACCCAAGGCACCGCCCCCAACGCGAGCACCGAACTCGCAGGCGCAGTGTGGATTGATGCAGTGCGAACCATGAACTGGCGCACAGGACGCGCGCCAGCGCCAGGACGGCTCGTCAGCGCTGCGCCTTGACCAGCGCCCGGAAACGATGCAACAGCGGTTCCGTGTAGCCATTGGGCTGCGTGACACCCTCGAAGATCAACGCGCGCGCCGCCTGGAAAGCCAGGCTCTTGTTCCTGTCCGCGGTCATGGGCCGGTACAGCCGGTCGCCGGCGTTCTGCGAATCGACTTTCGCTGCCATGCGCGCCAGCGCCGCATCCACCTGCTGCGGCGTGCACACCTTGTGCAGCAGCCAGTTGGCGATGTGCTGCGAGGAAATGCGCAGCGTCGCGCGATCTTCCATCAGGCCGATGTCGTTGATGTCGGGCACCTTGGAGCAGCCGATGCCCTGATCGACCCAGCGCACCACATATCCGAGAATCCCCTGCGCGTTGTTGTCGAGCTCTTCGGTGATCTCGGTGTCCGACCACTTCGCACCGTCGTGCAACGGAATGGTCAGCAGCAGATCCAGCGCCGGCGTTGCACGCCTGGCAATCTCGGCATGGCGGGCGAAGACATCGACCTGGTGGTAATGCAGCGCGTGCAACGTCGCGGCAGTCGGGCTCGGCACCCAGGCGGTGGTGGCGCCGGCCTGCGGATGACCGATCTTCTGTTCCAGCATGTCGGCCATGCGATCGGGCGCAGCCCACATGCCCTTGCCGATCTGGCCCACACCGGCGAAGCCGCAGCTCAGGCCGATGTTCACATTGCGATCCTCGTAGGCCTTGATCCAGGCCGATGACTTCATCGCGGCCTTGCGGATCATCGGGCCGGCCTGCATCGATGTGTGCATCTCGTCACCCGTCCGGTCGAGGAAGCCGGTGTTGATGAATACGATGCGGCCTTTCACTGCTTCGATACACGCCGCGAGATTGGCCGACGTGCGGCGTTCCTCGTCCATCAATCCCAGCTTGAGCGTGTGGCGGGCAAGTCCCAGCACGTCCTCGACGGCGTCGAACAGGCGATTGGCGAACGCTGCTTCCTGCGGACCGTGCATCTTCCGCTTGACGATGGAGATCGAGCCGGCGCGGCTGTTGCGATGCCGGCCGAGTCCTTTCAGATCGTGCATGCCGATGAGCGCGGTCACCATCGCATCGAGAATGCCTTCGGGCGCTTCGCTGCCGTCGGGCAGCTTCACCGCAGGCGTGGTCATCAGGTGACCGACGTTGCGCACGAACAGCAGCGAGCGGCCCGGCAGCGTGAACTCGGCGCCCCCCTTCGGTGCGTGCCACACGCGGTCGCTGTCGAGCTTGCGGGTCATGGACCGGCCGCCCTTGTCAAACGTCGCTTCGAGATCTCCGCGCATGAGGCCGAGCCAGTTGGAGTACGCCGCGGTCTTGTCTTCGGCGTCCACGGCGGCGACGGAATCCTCCAGATCGACGATCGTCGTCAGCGCGGCTTCCATCACGACATCGGCGATGCCCGCCGCGTCGTCACGCCCGATCGGATGCTTGCGGTCGATGACGAGTTCGATGCCGAGCCCGTGATGACGGAACAGCAGACCGGACGGATTCGCCGCGTCGCCGCGATACCCGGTGAGCAGCGACGGATCCTTCAGTGCCGGAGACAACGTACCATCGACGACGGCGTAGCTCCGCACGTCGGCATGAGAACCGCTCGCGAGAGGAATGGCGGAGTCGAGGAACGCCTTGGCGCGCGCGATCACCTGGGCACCGCGTTCGGGATCGTAGCCGCCGGCCTTCGCCGTGCCCGGCAGCGCGTCGGTACCGTAGAACGCATCGTAGAGACTGCCCCACCGCGCGTTCGCTGCATTCAGCACGAAGCGATCGTTGAGCGAGGGTACGACGAGCTGCGGACCTGCCATGGTCGCGACTTCCGCATCCACGTTCCTGCTTTCGATCCGGAACGGCGCCGGCTCGGCCACGAGATAGCCCAGCTCCCGCAGGAACGACTGGTATGCCTGCGCGTCGAGCGGCTGGCCCCGGCGCTGCTCGTGCCAGCGATCGATCGCGGCCTGCATGCGGTCACGCTCGGCGAGCAGTGTGCGATTCTCCGGCGCGAATTTTGCGAGGACGCCGGCGAAACCCGACCAGAATCGGTCGGCCGCGACGCCCGTTCCTGTCAGCGCCTTCTCTTCAATGAATGTCGCAAGCTGCGCTGCGACCGAGAGTCCCGCGCGATCGATCATGCTGGCCATCGTCAAAACCCCTTTTTCATGCAATTTTGTCCGGCAATTCGCCGGACATTTCTGCCGCAGCGTCCACGCGCCGCGGGGCCGCGATTACACCACCGGCCGCGGCAACGAATCTACCCGTGGAGAAGATGCTCCGCAGCCCGCAGGCTGCCTGCCGGGACCTAGGGCGTCGGAGGCGACAGTGTTAGTGTTTCGCACATATCCATTGTGTGGTTCCTGCATATGAATCCTCAACTCGACGAGACCCACGACCCCGGCGCAGCGAGCTGGGTGGCAGGTTCGGCACGTCACCCGGAGTTTCCCGTTCAGAACCTGCCGCTCGGTCTGTTCTCGCCGCAACGCGATTCGTGCCGCTACGCCGGTATCGCCATCGGCGACCGCATTCTCGCGATCGGCCGCATCGCATCGCTGCTGGAGGGCGAAGCGCGCCGGGCGGCCGACGCCTGCGAATCCGGGACGTTGAACGACCTGCTTGCCCTCGGCACCGCACCGCGCCGCGCACTGCGACGCGCAGTTTTCGGTTTGCTGACCGATGGGACTCGCGCCGGCGCTCTCGACACTGCGCTCTTCGCCGCGCAGGACTGCACCCTGCATGTGCCCGCTGCAGTCGGCGACTACACCGACTTCTATACGGGCATTCATCACGCCACGAACATCGGCAAGCTGTTTCGCCCGGACAATCCGCTGCTGCCGAACTACAAATACGTGCCGATCGGCTACCACGGACGCAGCTCCTCCATCGTCGCCTCGGGTACGCCGGTGATCCGCCCGAAAGCGCAGATCAAGGGCGCCGCCGTCGACGCCCTGCCGGTCTACCAACCGACACAGCGTCTCGATTACGAACTGGAAATGGGCATCTGGATCGGCGCAGCGAATGTGCGCGGCGAGCCGATCCGCATCGAACAGGCGGGCGACCACGTCGCGGGACTGTGCCTGCTCAACGACTGGTCCGCGCGCGATGTGCAG
>CAZBKC010000156.1:5889-7471 GCA_964492345.1 uncultured Steroidobacter sp.
CTCGCTCGTCACGATCCATGGCGACACGGTCGTCAGGAAGTTCGTGACGAGCGAGGCACTGGCACCGTACCGCATCGCGCAGCCGCCACGACCCGAGGGCGATCCGGCGCCGCTGCCTTACCTGCTCGATGCATCGGATCAGGCGGGCGGCGCCTACTCGGTCACCATGGAAGTCCATCTGCAGACGGCACACATGCGCGATGCAGGGATTGCATCGCACCGCCTGAGCCGCGGCCCGATGAGCGTGATGTACTGGACCGTCGCCCAACTCGTGGCTCATCACACCTGCAACGGCTGCAACCTGCGACCGGGCGATCTGCTCGGCACCGGCACGCTCTCCGGTCCCGACCCTGCGAGCTTCGGCAGCCTCATCGAACTGTCGGGCGGCGGCCGCACACCGATCGAACTGCCCGGCGGCGAACAACGCACCTTCCTGCAGGAAGGCGATCGACTAGTCATGACCGCATATGCCGAAGCACCAGGCCGGGTACGGATCGGGTTCGGCGAGTGCATGGGGGAGGTGGTCGGCTCGTAGGAAACCAGAGTAAGGAGGCCGCAAAGGAACGCATAAAAGAATTGATGGGATCTGAACAAGAAATTTCCCTTCTTTTATGCGGTCTTTCGCGGCCTCCACTCTCCATCCGTTGCTGGTGTTCTCTACGTTCCTCACTCCTGCCGCAGCGCCTGCGCGTGCCAGCGCAGGTGGTCGTCGATGAAGGTCGCGATGAAGTAGTACGAGTGGTCGTAGCCTTCCTGCATGCGCAGCGTCACCTGCTGGCCTGCTGACTTTGCGGCGGCGACGAAACGCTCGGGTTGCAGCTCACGCTGCAGGAACGAATCCGCGCTGCCCTGATCGATGAGCACGTGCGCCGCCGATGGCTGCTGCTTCACGAGTTCGCAGGCATCGTACTGACGCCACGGCTCGCGATCGTCGCCGAGATACGCCGTGAATGCTTTCTGACCCCACGGCACCTGCGTGGGCGCGACGATCGGCGAGAACGCAGACACAGAGCGATAGAGCTGCGGATGCTTCAGGTGCAGCGTGAGCGCGCCGTGTCCGCCCATCGAATGGCCGGTGATGCCCTGACGACTCAGGTCCGCGTTGGTGAAGTTGCCCGCGGCGACCTGCTGCAGTTCCTCGACGACGTAACGATCCATGTGAAAGTGCGTCGACCAGGGCGCCTGCGTCGCGCTGAGATAGAAGCCCGCGCCCTGCCCCAGGTCATATGCCGGATCGTCCGGCACGGCCTCGCCGCGCGGCGAGGTGTCCGGCGCGATGATCATGATGCCGAGTTCGGCTGCAGTGCGCTGCAGCCCGGCCTTGGTCATCACGTTTTCCCAGGTGCAGGTGAGACCCGAGAGATACCAGAGCACCGGCACCTTGCCTGCCCGGGATGGCGAGAACACGGCGAAGCGCATGGTCGCCCGGCACGCGGCCGACTCGTGATCGAACACTTCGAGTCTGCCGCCGAAGCAGCGCCAGGAAGAAACTGATTTCAACATCTGACCTTGTCTCCGAAGTGCGCGCCCCCTTCCTGTCCTTGTATGTTGGCAAGGACCTGAACGTGAGCGCGAAAAAGAT
>CAZBKC010000157.1:0-7415 GCA_964492345.1 uncultured Steroidobacter sp.
AATCCATGCTCGATTTCAGAACTGGATCCCCGCCTGCGCGGGGATGACGGGCTTAACTTAGTGCCGTTCTCCCTAGTCGCGCTCGCGTCGCTGCGCGGCCGCCTTGAGAAACGCTTTCACCAGCGGCTCGGTCGGCAGCAATCCGGGGAATCTCGCATCGTGAAATTCCGGATGCCATTGCACGCCCACGAGGAAGTTGTGTCCGCGATGCCGGATCGCTTCGATCACGCCATCGGTGGAGGTGGCATCGATGATCAGGTCACTGCCGAGCGCGCGCACGCCCTGATGATGGATGGAGGTCACGTGCGCATCCTTTGCGCCCCGGTAGATCGATTGCAGCCAGCCGCCTTCGGTGAAATTCACTTCGTGCGCGTGCTCGTCGTAGAGATCGGGCATGCGGTGCTGGAACCTCGATGCACCGGCCGCTTCGAGATCCTGGTAGAGCGTGCCGCCGTAGGCAACGTTGATGAGCTGCATGCCGCGACACACGCCCAGCACCGGCTTGCCGGCGGTCGCGAAGCCGCGCAGCAGTTCGAGTTCGAACTGGTCGCGTACTGCATCGGTCGGGCCGACGACATCCGTGGGCATTTCGCCGTAGACGGTCGGATCGATGTCGGCGCCGCCCTGCAGGATCAGGCCGTCCAGCACATCGACGTAGTCCTGCGTCGCCACTTCCCAGCGACCGATGTCGCTCGAATCTTCGATGGTCGGGATCATCACCGCGACAGCGCCGAGCCGCATCACGCAGTGGGCCATGGACTGCTCCAGGTACTGCAGCGTCTTGTCGCGGAAACCCAGTTCGCGCGGCACCTGGCGCAGGATTCGCGGCGACAATCCAATGAGCGTCTTTCCCGGTCGGTCAGGCATCTTCAGGGGCTGCGGTGGTTTCGGTGCTCAGCCATTCGACGACACGCCGCAGGGCACGGTCCTGGCTGTCGCCGGCGGCGCGGGCCGCATTGTAAATGCGCAACTGCGCATGAGCACTGGTGCCCCGATCGAGGATCCGGGTCAGGTGCCGCAGTTCGCGCACACAGTCCAGCCGCTCCGCATCTTCTGCAACGAGGCGAGTCAACCCGTTCACCACTTCCCGCATCGGCACGGCCGACCCGGAGCGCTCGTCGATCATGCTGGCAGCCGTACTGTCGCGCTTGGCTCGCCAGCGGTTCTCGTCGATCAGCCGCCGGGTATGGGTCGTCCGTCTCGCGCCCTGCTGCGGGTCGCGCACCAGCATGGCGATCAGGCAGCGGAACAGCGCGGCGAGGGCCAATGCGTCAGCCGCCGTCGTGCAGACATCGGCAATGCGCAATTCGAGCGTCGGAAACTTCACGGCGGGGCGAATGGCCCACCACAGGAAACTCGCATCCGCGAGCGCACCCGCACCGTGCAACAGCGTTGCGAAGGCATCGTAGTCCGCTTCGTTCTCGAAAAAGTCCGGGATGCCGCTGCGCGGCCACTCATCGTAGATCGCCTGCCGGTAACTCATGAGGCCCGTGACGCGCTGATCCCAGAACGGCGATGAGGTACTGAGCGCCAGAACCACCGGCAACCAGGGCATGATGCGATTCATGAGCCGGACCCGATCGACGCCGGCGGGGACTTCGACGTGCACGTGCATGCCGCAGACGAGATTGCGCTGGCCGACGATGCGGAAGTCCGAGAGCAACTGGTCGTAGCGCGGCTTTACCGTGACATGCTGGTCGCGCCATGCACCGAGCGGATGGGTGCTGGCCGCCACCAGCCACAGACCTTCATCGGCCAGCATGCGGGCCAGTTCGGTTCGCAGGTAGCCGAGTTGCTCGTGGGCCTCGCGCATGTCGTGCAGTACGGGCGATGCGATCTCGATCTGCGATTGCAGCAGTTCTGACGTCACTGCATCGCCCAGACGGGCATGCGCCTTCGAGAGGAAATGCTCCGGAATGCGCGGCGCCAGGCTACCGTCCTCGGCGAGCGCGAGGAAATATTCCTCTTCGATGCCGAATGTATACGGAAACGAATTCATCGGTCCCGGCCCAGCCACGACAACCGCCGCAGGATAACCCACCAGCGCCGGCACGGTTCCGCGCAGTTCTCGCGCGTCGTTTGCCGATGAGCTATACATGAGCCCATCGGGGCGCCGCGCGGGCGGCGACAAGCAGAAATCACAAGCAGGAACACCTGTGACCAGAAGTCTGTATTCGACACGCAAGTCCTCATCGCGGGCACCGCGGATCCTCGCAACATTACTGGTACTGATCGGGCTGACGCTGGCGCTCGGCGGTGTGCGACTGATCACCCTGGGCGGATCGCTCTACTACGCCGTGGCCGGATTCACGCTGATCACCAGCGGCGTGCTGCTGTTCCGGGCCAGTGTCTGGGGCAGCCGGCTGTACGGCCTGCTCACCGTGGGCACCGTCATCTGGGCGCTCGCGGAAGTCGGATTCGACGGCTGGGCGCTGGCTCCCCGTGTCCTGCCTTTCCTGGTGTTCGGTCTGTTCCTGCTGCGCCCGGGACTGCGTCGCATGCTGCACGGACGCATCGACAGGCCATTGCTGCGATCGCCGCTGACCTGGCTCGCGTTCATCGCCATTGCCGTCATCTGCATCGGCGTCGCCATGCGCAAGCCGTACCCGACGCTGCCGTTTCCCATCGCCATGATCGATGCGTTGCCCGCGGCGAGCGCAGACTGGGCTCATTACGGGCGCACACCGGCAGGCACGCGCTATGTGCCGGCGCAGCAGATCGACACCACCAATGCCAGCAAACTCGAAGTTGCATGGACGTGGCGCAGCGGCGTGGGCGGCGCGTTCAAGGCCACCCCGCTGCAGATCGGCGACACGCTGTATGTATGTCTCGCCGGCAACGTCGTCGCAGCGCTCGACGGCGACACGGGGTCGGAACGCTGGCGCTTCGATCCCGAGGTCAAGGACTCGAAGATCGGCTTCACCACCACGTGCCGCGGCGTTACCTACTACCGCTCACCCGAACCCGTTGCCGAATGCCCCGAACGCATTCTTACGGCGACGACGGATGCGCGACTGATCGCAGTCGACGCCGGTACCGGCAAGCGATGCGCGCAGTTCGGAACGAACGGCGAAGTGGATCTGCTCGCCGGCATGGGCGAAGTGAAGCCCGGCTGGTACTACGTCACTTCGCCGCCGACCATCGCGCGCAACGTCGCCGTGCTCGGCGGCTGGGTCGTCGACAACGTGGAAACCGGCGAACCCTCCGGCGTCGTGCGTGCCTTCAATCCGCTGGACGGGCAACTCGCCTGGGCATGGGACATGGGTCGGCCGGATCGCACCACTGCGCCGGCCGAAGGCGAGACCTACACGCGCGGTACGCCGAATGCGTGGAGCCTGTTCAGTGCGGATGACGCGCTCGGCCTGGTCTACATTCCGACCGGCAATGCCACCCCCGACTACTATGGGGGACATCGCTCGCCCGAGGCGGAGAAATACGCAAGCTCCGTCGTCGCGCTCGACGCCACCACGGGCAGAGTGCGCTGGTCCTTCCAGACGACGCACCACGACATCTGGGACTACGATGTCCCGTCGCAGCCCGTACTCGTCGATATTCCAGGCAGCAACAACAGCACGACTGCGGCGGTCGTCGTCCCCACCAAGCGCGGTGAATTGTTCCTGCTCGATCGACGTACCGGCTCGCCGCTCGCGACCGTCGAAGAGAAAGCCGTGCCGCAGACCGATGTGCCGGAAGAGTGGACTTCACCGACCCAGCCCTTCTCGACGGGCATGCCCTCGTTCGCCGGTGCGCCGCTGACCGAGTCCACCATGTGGGGCATCACACCCATCGATCAGATGCTGTGCCGGATCGAGTTCCGCAAGCTGCGCTACGACGGCCCTCTTACGCCGCCTTCGCTCGGCGGCAGCATCCAGTATCCCGGCTTCGCGGGCGGCATGAACTGGGGCAGCGTCGCCGTCGACGAATTCAACAGCGTGATGGTGGTGAACTCCCTGCACATGGCAAACCGCGTGCAGCTCTACCCGCGCGCCACGGTCACCAGGGACACGAAGTTCGGTTTCGGCGGCGGAGCACAGCTCAATACGCCTTACGCCGCCAGTACCGATCCATTCCTCTCGCCCATTTTCACGCCGTGCCAGCAGCCGCCCTACGGCGAAATCGCGGTGGTCGATCTGCGCTCACGCGAGACGATCTGGCGCCGCCCGCTCGGCACGGCGAATGAACTCGGTCCGCTGGGACTGAAGTCGCACCTGCCGATCCCGATGGGCGTACCCTTCAGCGGCGGCTCCATCGTCACGCGCGGCGGCCTGATTTTCATGGGCGGCACGATGGACCGCCGCCTGCGCGCCTTCGATCTGCGCACGGGCAAGGTGTTGTGGAGTCATGTCCTGCCGAACAGCGCTCAGGCCACGCCGATGAGCTATGTCTCGCCGCGCAGCCAGCGTCAGTTCGTGGTGATTGCGGTGCCGTCGAGCGACGCGGTCGAACTCAGTCATGCAGCGGAACCGGAGGCGAACCGGTCATCGACGGCGACTGCGGGGAATGGCGGCTATCTCATGGCATTTGCGCTGCCGACAGATAAGAACGCGGAGTAGGAGATTTCACACAGAGGGCACAGAGCACACAGAGTTCGGAAGAGAGAAGATCTCCACGTGGAGACTCCTGATCTTTGCCTTGAACCCCAGCGACGAGGAGAACCGACATGCCGACACGCCGCCACTTCCTGAGCACCACCACCGCCACGCTGGCTGGTTCGCTGCTGATGAACGTCGTCCCCCCGGGAATCTCGCTGGCGCGGGCCGCTGCCGGCGGCCAGATGCTGAGGCGCCCGATCCCGTCGAGCGGTGAAACCATTCCGGTCATCGGCATGGGGACCTCGGGAAGTTTCGAAATACCCTCGGGCAGCGCGGAATACGAAGCACTCAAGGACGTGCTCAGGCGCTTCTTCGCCGGCGGCGCCACCCTGATCGATACCGCCCCCACCTACACCAATGCCGAAGACAACCTCGGGCCCCTGCTTGCAGCAGGCCGCCATCGCCAGCAGTGCTTCCTCGCGACCAAGCTTTCGGGCGTCGCGGGCCGTGACGCGGGCATGGCGCAGTTCGCCAGTACGCTCAAGCGCCTGCAGACCGACAAGGTGGAACTGCTGCAGGTCCATAACCTGCGCGACTGGAAGACGCAGATCGAGGTGGCACGCGAACTGAAAGCCCAGGGCAAGGTGAAGTATGTCGGCGTCACTCATTACCTGGATTCCGCACACGACGAACTGGCGCAGGTCGTGCAGGCCACCAAGCCGGACTTCCTGCAGATCAATCATTCGGTGACGAACCGGGGCATCGAGAATCGGGTGCTGCCGCTGGCGAAGGATCTGGGCGTCGCCGTCCTGACCAATCGCAATTTCAACGACGGTGCACTGTTCCGCCAGGTGCAGGGCAAGGCGCTGCCGGGCTGGGCCGCCGACGCCGCCATTTCATCGTGGGCACAGATGTTCCTGAAGTATTCGCTGAGTCACGACGCGGTCACGGCGGTGATTCCCGCGACCGGCAAGCCCGATCGCCAGAGCGACAATCTAAAGGCAGGTTTCGGCCCGCTGCTGACCTCCGCGCAGCAGAAAGAACTGATAACGCTGGTCGGTTAGGATCGCTGCGCAGCCAATCCTCCCTGGATTGATTCGCGAACGAGCCAAGGAAGACCCGTACGTACACAAAGGAGCACAAAAGAGCACAAACAAAAATGCTGGATGGTTCTTGCCTTTGTGCTCCTTTGTGTACCTTCTTGTTTGCGGTCTTTAATTCCGTGATCCGCATTCCTCAATAGACGGTTGGCTTGGCACAATGCCCGCGCCATGCGACCCCGCCTCAGTAATGCATCCCTCACCTCGGTCCGCGCCGCGGCGTTGCCCGGATACGATCGCGCTGCCACGCACACCGGTATCGTGCACATCGGGCCCGGTGCGTTCTTTCGTGCTCATCAGGCTTCCTACGTCGATGCGCTGCTGCATCGGGACCCGCGCTGGGCAATCACGGCCGTCGCATTGAAAAGCGCTGGCGTACGCGATGCGCTGGCGCCGCAGGACGGCCTCTACATCCTCAACGAGCTGGGCGTCGAATCGCGCCTGCGCGTGATTGGAGCGATTCGCGAAGTACTGGTCGCCGCGGAAGACCATCGGAAGGTCTTCGATGTGCTCGCCGCACCGGCGACGCGGTTCGTGACCATGACGGTTACCGAGAAAGGCTATTGCCTGAATGGCAGCGGCACGCTCGATGAAGCCCATCCGGGCATCGTGCACGACTGGCAGGCGCCGCACGAAGCACGCAGCCTGGTCGGCACGCTGGCACAGGCACTGCGCCAGCGACGCGCTGCCGGCATCGCACCGTTCGTCGCGGTCTGCTGCGACAACCTCGCAGACAACGGTGCCACGCTGCGACGCGCGGTACTCGATTTCTCGGAACGTCTCGACCCGGACCTGTCGCGCTGGATCGAGGACACTGTGTCCTTTCCACGTACGATGATCGACAGCATCACGCCCGCCACCGACGACGCCCTGCGTGCCCGCGTCGGCGAAGCCACGGGCGTCGAGGATGCCTGGCCCATCCAGCGCGAAGCCTTCACGCAATGGGTCATCGAAGACCTGCCGGCCATCCATGCAGCCGACTGGGCCAGCGTCGGCGTCACGCTCGCCAAAGATGTCGGCGTCTACGATCGGGCGAAGCTGCGACTGCTGAACGGCGCACATTCGACGCTCGCGTACACCGGCCTGCTGCGCGGCCACACGACCGTGCTCGACGCCATGAACGATGCGGCGCTGGCGGGCTTCGTGGAACGTCTCATGCGCGAAGACATCGCCGCGAGTCTCGGCACCGCACCCGGACTCGATGTTCAGGGCTACATCGACGATGTGCTGGGCCGCTTCCGCAATCCCGGCATCCGGCACTTGCTGTCGCAGATCGCCTGGGACGGGTCGAAGAAACTGCCGGTGCGACTGCTGGGCACGATCGGCGACGCACTGCGGGCAGGGCGATCGGTGGAACGGCTCGCATTGCCGATTGCGGCGTGGATGCGCTTCATCGTCCGGCAGTCGAAGAACGCGGTCGACATCGTCGATCCGGAAGCGCAGCGGCTGGCCGGGCTGGGCCGTGCCTGCAACGATGAACCCGTTCATGACACGGGGCTGTTCCTGGCGCTGGATACCGTGTTGGCGCCGCAGGTCGCCACGAACCTGGTGTTCCGTCGCGCTGTCGAGTCTGCGTACCGGAAGCTGCAGACGCCGCAGACGGCGCTCTGACTCCTTCTCCGTTTTCCTGTAGGTCGGGCTTTAGCCTGGCAGTTCGAGGCCGGCTGTGACCGGAGGGAATCCCGCGGGAAAGCCGGCCCCACAGGAGGAAGACCAGGAGGAGCCGGTGCTAACCCGACTTAGCGGATTCACTCTCGTTTCTGCTCATTCTTGCGGGCGATCG
>CAZBKC010000158.1:0-2689 GCA_964492345.1 uncultured Steroidobacter sp.
TGTCAGAGCACAACAGCGATGAGCTGTCAGCAACCGGAAGGCATCGGGCCTGGGTCGGCGAAGCAGGGAATGCGGCGGTTCACGGCGGCACGGCAGGCCGTGACACGCAGCGTGCCTGGCTTCAGCGCGGGCAGCCGAGCAACCCGCGTCATGCCGCCATCACGCGCTCGCTGAACAGCTGGAGCAACTACAAGAGCTGGAGCGACAAGGTTCGCCACGGCTGGGACAAGGACAAGAAATAGTTGTTCTGACAGACGTCAGCCCGGAATCGTCGCGGGCAGCGGTATTGTCGCGCCAGGAATGGCAGCGGGCGTCGGTGCGATCGCACTGGCCCGCAACACCGAAGTCATCGCCGGTAACCCAGCCTGCAAGGTCAGCGGCGTGCGCTGAGCCAGCCAGCCCACCAGCGGCAGCCATTGATCGAGATCTTCCCTGACCAGGTACGGTTTCATTTCGAACAGCCCGATACCGGATTCGGCGGCGCGGATGTAGTTCTGCGAATCGCGCAGCGTCGTCACGACGGGAATCTGCAACGTCTCCAGGAACTTCATCAGCGATTTGTATATCAGCGTGTTTTTCTTCACGCGGTTGGCGATGACCGCGATGCGATGTTCCTCGCGCTTCACCTTGGCGATGAGCAGCAGGTCGGAGATGCACTTCGCAGCCGCGTGGATATCGATGTCCGAGGGCAGCACCGGTACCAGGATCGCGGTGGCGTTGCGGGTGATGTCGGGAAGGCTCTGCCGTTCGAGCGCTGCGGGCGTATCGATGACGAGACGTTCGGTATCGAGCGGCAGACGCGTCGCGAAGCTGCGCGTGACCCGGGAGTTGCGTTCGTAACCCGCGATGCCGTGAATGGTCTGCTGACCCTTGGCGCGCTTGCTCAGCCAGCGGGTCGTCGAGCCCTGTGCATCGAGATCCATCAGGGTCGGCCGTAGGCCGGAAACAGCAAAATAGCTCGCCAGATTGGTCGCGATCGTGGTCTTGCCGGACCCGCCCTTCGGATTCAATACGACGACTTTCTGCATTCGAAACCGCTTGCCGCCGGCCGGCATTTAACTTTCAGCCTGGGGGAGAGGGTAATCCAGGTCGGGGGGGCGACTTTGTGACGACTGTCACTCGGTTGCCTGCTGCTCGCAGCCGGTGGCTGTGAGTCCGCTCACACCGACCCGACAACCGGCCGCGTAGAGTCGTTGTCGACCACCGAGGCATCCGCATGGAATTTCTGCTGCTCTGGATCGACGAACTCGACGACGCCGTTGGCGCGCTACGTCATCTCGCACCGAAGATCCTCGGTTTGTGCCTCGCCGTGGCGTTGTTCGCATTGACCGGGCTGGCACTCGTCGTTGCGCCTCATACGACACTGGTCATTCTGGGCGTGGTGTTGTCGGTCTCGCTGGTCGAGTTCGCCCGCCAGCGGCGGCGTTCGCTGCAGAAAAACTAAGATGTTTCACACGGAGTTCACGAAGATCACGGAGATCGAAAGACAAAGATTTCACACAGAGATCACAGAGAGCGCAGAGCTGAAGAAGTAGGACTGTCACAGGATTTCTTCTTCACTCTGTGTACTCTGTGATCTCTGTGTGAAACATTCTTACGCTCCGTTCCCGAGCCGTTCGAGCCCGCGGACCAGCCGATACAGCGATTCCTGCACCGGCATCGCCAGTCCGTGACGCGCGGCGACGCGCAGCGCTTCTCCCACCGTATCTTCGATCTCCAGCGGCCTGCCCGAACTGAAGTCCTGCAGCGAGGACATGCGGTGTTCGGGCGCTTTCGTTCTGAACACCTCGCCGGCGCGCAGCACCGCCGCTATGGCCTCCTGCTCGCTGCCACGACACATCGATGCCACCGGCAGCATCGCCTGATCATTGAGGGGGACTCCTTCGGCCGCGGCCAGCGCACCCATTTCGCGAACCGTGCGTGCCAGCAACACAGCGACGTCGGGATCCACGAGGTATTTCCACGTCACCGTGCGTGTCGCGACGGACAGCGTCATGAAGCCGGTCCACGCGACGAATTTCGACCATTCGCGGCCGAGCATGTCGTCCACGGCCGTGGAGCGGACACCCGAGCGGTCGATGGTCGAGGCGATCGCCTGTGCGCGCGGACTCAGTTCGCCGCTCAGTTCCCCGACCAGCAGGTTGATGTTGCGCGTGAAGAGCACCTCGCCCGAGGACAGCAGTTCACCGCTGGTGTCGGCGAGCGAGCCGAGCACTCGGTCGCGTCCGAACACGGCGATCAGCTGCCCGTTCTTGAACACTCCGTTCTGGATCGAGAAAGCGGCATCGATCTGCGCATGTCGCAGCGGCTGCAGTGCCTGTGCCGTGCCCATGGTTTTCATGGCGACGATCAGCGTTCCGGCGCGCCGCAGCTGCGATGCGTCGGTCAGTACGGGAACGTCGACATCGAACTGCGCCAGCCCGCGAATCCGCAAACCGCCTGCGCGAAGCTGTTGCGCACGACCTTCGCGCACCAGCTCCGGTACTACCTCTGGATGGGGAACACCGAGGCGATCACGAACCTCCGCCTCGGTCGCGCCGGCCATGGTCGTCTCTTCGCCCGAGCGGCTCGACGCCTTGCCGGTGCCGCCGTCCGGCCGCTGTCCCGCCTCGCTGCCCGGGAGTCTCCGCAGGGGTACTACGCCCTCGCGATGTGCACCGCCGCGTTCGGGATGGCACTCGGTGCGCTC
>CAZBKC010000158.1:2699-4453 GCA_964492345.1 uncultured Steroidobacter sp.
CCTTCGCGCACCAGCATGACGATCGAATGACCGGCGCGGGCGAGATGCGCACCGAGGATGGAACCGATGGCACCGGCGCCGAGGATGGCGAAATCGGGCTCGCGGGAGGAGAGAGTGCTCATGCCTGCAGGCTAGCAAGAAAGAAGCGGATAGCGGATAGCGGTTGGCGGATAGGCAGAGAACGGCCGCTCTTGCTTCCCTGGAGTCGGCCCGGACCGCTAGCAAGAAAGAAGCGGTTGGCGGTTAGCGGATGGCGGTTAGTCAGAGGATGTTCCGCGCCCTTTCATGCCTTGCGGGTCGCGCGAAGCGCGATGGAAAACTAGCTGGTTTTCCATCGGCCTGCGGCCGACCCCGAGCGATGAAAAGCTGCTCGCTCTGGCTGTCAACTGTCAACCGTCAACTTTCTTACTAGGGAACCCGTGTGCTGCGCGCCGCCGCGAAGCATGACAATGCGTGGAGCGACTCTGAACCATCCGCCATCCGCTTCTGTCTCCAATGTCGGTTGGCAGAAGGCAGCTGCGTCCTTGGTTAGCAACAACCTTCCGGAGGACCCGGCAATGTGCCCAGCCTGTTTCGCCGCCGCCGCATGCGCGGTTGCTGGTACGACTCGGCGGCGATGTCAGGCTGAAGCCTGACTCACAGCAAGCAAGGTTGCCCGGCGCATGCGGCATACTCGGGTCTCGATCAGTCAATGAGGGTCTTCCATGCAGTACGCGATTTTCTGCTACAACCAGGAAGCTGTGATCGGTACCTGGACCAGAGAACAGGACGATGCGGTGATGGCGCGTCACGAGAAGATCATTCAGGGTCTAGCAGCGCAGGGCAAGATCGGCCCTGTTGCACGTCTGCAGCCCACCACCACGGCGACAACGATCCGCTCGGGCAACCCGAAGGCTGTCGTCGACGGACCCTTCGCCGAAACGAAGGAACAACTGCTCGGCTTCTACATCGTCGATTGCGAAAGCGCCGAAGAGGCCGCCGAAATCGCGCGCCAGTTCGTCGAGCCGCCGGGCTCGATGGAGATTCGTCCCGTGCGCAATTTCTATCCGGGCGGCTCTGCGCCATGAGCGACCTCGGCTGGATCGACACCGCGCTGACGAACGCACGCCCGCAGGCCATTGCGGCGCTGCTGCGTTATTTCCGCGATCTCGATACGGCCGAGGAAGCGTTTCAGGAAGCCTGCCTGCGGGCACTCAAGAAATGGCCGGTGAATGGCGCGCCGAACGATCCGGTGGCCTGGCTCATTCTGGTGGCCCGCAATGTCGCGCTCGATGAGGTTCGTCGCAACAGCCGTCTGCAGGAGCTGCCGCCGGACGACGTGATTTCCGACACCGATGACGCCGAAACGCCGCTCGCCGAGAGGCTCGACAATTCGCGGTATCGTGACGACGTCCTGCGGCTGCTGTTCATCTGTTGCCATCCCGACCTGCCGCCGACCCAGCAGATCCCACTCGCTCTGCGCATCGTGTGCGGACTGTCGGTACGCGAAATCGCCCGCGCCTTCCTGGTGACCGAGGCGGCGATGGAACAGCGCATCACCCGTGCCAAGCGACGCGTCGGTGTTGCCGATGTGCCCTTCGAAACGCCCGGCACGGAGCAGCGGTCCGAACGACTGGCGACGGTAGCGTCGATGGTCTACCTGCTCTTCAACGAGGGCTATTCGGCCAGCGGCGGCGATGTGCATCTGCGTGCACCGTTGTGCGAGGAAGCGATCCGGCTGGCGCGCCTGCTGCTGCAATTGTTCCCCGGCGAGA
>CAZBKC010000158.1:4463-7389 GCA_964492345.1 uncultured Steroidobacter sp.
CACGCGCGGGCGGCGGCGCGGCTGGACAAGGCGGGAGAGATCGTCCTGCTGGAGGCACAGGATCGCAGCCTCTGGGATCGCGACATGATCCGCGAAGGACTCGCGCTGGTCGACGCGGCGCTGCGCATGAGGCAGGTGGGGCCGTACCAGGTCCAGGCAGCCATCGCGGCAGCTCACGCGCAGGCCGCGAAGTTCGAAGACACCGACTGGAACGAGATCGACCGGCTCTACGCCGTGCTGGAGACGGTACAGCCTTCACCGGTCGTTACACTCAATCGCGCCGTGGCCGTCGCGAAATTACGCGGGCCGGCCGCCGCACTTGCCATGATCGACGCGCTGGCCGAACCGCTGGCCGGCTATTTCTATTTTCATGGCGCCCGCGGAGCGCTGCTGCTGCAGCTCGATCGCAGGGAGGAAGCGCGCCTCACCTTCGACCGCGCACTGTCGCTGGCCAACACGGCCGCCGAAGCCAGCTACATACGCAAACATCTCGACCAGCTCATCGAAAGCGGCGAGCCCGAGGCTGCGCATGCAGCCCGACGCGTGCATCCTCACCGCAGTTGAGGCGCAAAGAGAAGCGGTTCGCACAGAGAGGAATCCCTGTGTTCTCTGTGCTCTCAGTGTGTACCTTCTCTCGGGAGTGTCGAATCTCTGCTTCATCGTCCGTCCTTGCGATGAACGACTCGCGAGGGCCTGACCATGAATCATCCCGTCGTCAGTGAAGCCGAGTGGCTGGCCGCGCGCAGGCGACATCTGCTGCGGGAGATGGACCTGCTGCGACAGCTCGATGAGTTGCGACGTCAGCGGCGCGAGTTGCCCTGGACGGCAGTGACCGGGACGTATTCCTTCTTCGGGCCGGGAGGTACGCAGACACTGGCGGATCTGTTCGGCGGCCGCAGTCAGCTGGTGGTGCAGCACTTCATGTTTGCACCGGACTGGGAAGAAGGATGCGTCGGCTGTTCCTTCCAGGCCGATCACGTCGATGCGGCCTTCCTGCATTTACAGCATCACGATGTCGCGTTCGCCGCCGTCGCGCGCGCGCCGTGGCCGAAGATCGATGCCTTCCGCCGCCGCATGGGCTGGACGTTCCACTGGGTCTCGTCTTACGGCAGCGATTTCAACCGCGACTTCGGCGTGTCATTCCAGCGATCGGATCTGACGAACGGCCCGGTGTTCTACAACTTCGAAATGCGCGATCTGGAAAGCGAAGAGATGCCCGGCATCAGCGTCTTCTTCCGCGATGTCGACGGCAGTATCTACCGGACCTATTCGGCCTACGGCCGCGGCGCCGAACAGCTCGTCGGCGCTTACCACTATCTGGATCTGACGCCGAAGGGGCGCAATGAGACGGGGCCGGCCTTCGATCTCACGGATTGGGTCCGGCACCATGACAGGTACGCAACGCCGGCGGCGCATCCCTGCTGCCGCCGGTCCTGGTAAGAAAGAAGCGGTTGGCGGTTAGCGGTTGGCGGATAGTCAGAGCGCGCGCTTTCATCCCTCGGGGTCGCGCGAAGCGCGATGGAAAACTAGGAGCGCTGATCAAGTCCTCATCTGTCGTTCCCGCGCAGGCGCGCCTGCGCGGGGATGACGACTTGGTCAGTGCCTACCTGGAGCCCCTCACTTCGAATTGCGGCGTGCGCCGCGGCTGTGTTGCCTGGGCTTCGCTTTCTGTTCGGCGGACCGCACGCGACGCAACAATCGTTGCTCTTCGAGGCGGTCGCGTCGCGCGAGCTGGAAGGCGACCCGTTGTGCCCGACGATCCAGTTTCGCCGCCTCGCGTTCCTTCTGTGCCGCCTTGCGATCCAGCATCCGCGCGATTTTCAGTGCGGCGCGGGCGATTTCCCGTTCCTCCCGCGCCGCCAGCAGTTTCGCGCGCGCAGCCGCCTTGGCACGGGCCGCCGCGAGCTTTGCGGCGATCTTTTCCCGCGCGATCCGCACCGAAGCCGGGACCAGAATTTCCCGTTTTCCGGTGGTTCCGCGCGCTTGCTGGGGCAGGTTGAAGGGTCGGGTCTTCACGGATCCGATTCTAGGGGCAGCACGCCCGCATCGCAGCATGCTGTCCATCGTCATACCTTCGGGCAGACCATCGTAGGTGACGTTGCCGCGGAAGCGGGCCTAGCATCGTCCGGACCCAGCGACAACGCCGGAGATCCCATGAGCGACAACAGCATCATCGTCGAAGCCTGGAACACCGTTCTTTTCGACAAGTTCTGCCGCTTCAGGCACCTGCTGGTCGATGGCCTGGCACGTCACAGCGATGCGGCGCTGGCACGTACCCGTTATGCCTCGGGCGAACGGGTGCTCGATATCGGGTGCGGG
The DNA here is from genome assembly GCA_964492345.1 of uncultured Steroidobacter sp. Classification (GTDB taxonomy): domain Bacteria; phylum Pseudomonadota; class Gammaproteobacteria; order Steroidobacterales; family Steroidobacteraceae; genus Steroidobacter. The sequence goes on from CAZBKC010000158.1 coordinate 6,783, forward strand.
TTCGGTGACAGCACGTTGCGGATTGCCCGCACGGTGGGACCCGGTGGCGAGGCAGTCGGCGTCGACTGTGCGGAGAATTTCGTCCGTTCCGCGCAGTCCGACGCACGCGAGCAGGGCGTCGGCAACGCAAGTTTCTTCATTGCCGACGTCCAGAGCGACGACCTGCGCGGACCTTACGACCACGCATTCGCGCGCTTCGGCACCATGTTCTTCGAGTTGCCGGGAGCGGCGATGCGCAACGTCCGTCGGGCCCTGAAGCCCGGTGGCACGTTCACGCAGATCGTGTGGCGCCGACGCGAGGAAAATCCCTGGCTGCACGAGGCGGAACTGCGGGTCCGGGAGATCGTGCCCGTCGTTTCGCATGACGAGACCGATCAGGTGCACTGCGGTCCCGGACCGTTCTCGATGGCGGGTCCCGACATGGTCAGCACGATGCTGAAGTCGGCGGGATTCGAGCGCATTACTTTCGAGCGCTATGACTGCGATATCTGTATCGGCCGCGATCTGCCTGATGCCATTGAATTCGCAATGGCCCTCGGCCCCGCCGGCGAGATCATCCGGCTCGCGGCCGAAGAAGGCGAGAAACGCAAACCCCAGGTCGTTGCCG
>CAZBKC010000159.1:0-7369 GCA_964492345.1 uncultured Steroidobacter sp.
CTCTCCCCATGCACGCCCGCATGGCCAGATGCGTTTTATGAACTGCGTGCGTGGGTGAGTGGGAGAGCAGGCGGCACGGGCCGCATGTACTCCTGATCGCCCGCCGCGACGCCGGTACCGATCGCTCATGGGCGATCGTGCGTCAGGCCGGTCTCCGGGCTCTTGAGTGAACTGACGTTCGTCGATATCGCCTTCCCATGCCTGGAGCACAGTGGCTGGAGACGCAGGTCTCCGGATATCGATTGGACTCAATTACCGTTGCGGGGGCAGCGCCGGAATACTCTGCGGACAGAGGTCACCGGCTTCACGTTCACGCCCGTGTGTACGGGGCGCTCACCTGACGGGGCGGCACGGTACGGGCCGGCCGGGGAGGGTGTCAAGGGAGAGGCCGCTGGCCGCTGGCGACTGGCTATTGGCCAGAGGTTGACAGTGGAGCGCCACGAGCTTCTCCGTTCTGGCCAGTCGCCAGTCGCCAGTCGCCAGTCGCCAGTCGCCAGTCGCCGGGTGCCATTGTGATGGCCGCACACCTGCACCCGACAAGCGTTGCTCGGGGGCACAATCAGCCGCGCGGCACGCCTGTCCGGCCGGTATATTTCAGCGCGTACGGTTTGCCGATCGTCCGGCGTGCGCCGATGGGTTTCTTTTCTTTCAGGGTTTCTTTCGCCAGCTACGCTATCGCCATGCATTCACCCTTTCTCGCCACGGCGCTCGATGCCGCCAATGCTGCCGCTGCTGTCATCCGTCGTTACTACCAGCGCAATCTCGAAGTCACGATCAAGGCCGACAAGTCGCCGGTGACGCAGGCGGACGTCGAAACCGAGAAGACCATCCGCGGCATCATCGCCGCGCGGTTTCCGGACCATGGCTTCTATGGCGAGGAGACCGGACAGAACGCCCTCGACGCCGAGTATCTGTGGCTGGTCGATCCGATCGATGGCACCAAGGCGTTCGTGCGCGAATACCCGTTCTTTTCCACGCAGATCGCGCTCATGCACCGCGGCCGGCTGATCGTCGGGGTGTCGTCGGCGCCGGTGTATGGCGAACTCGCCTATGCGCAGCTAGGACATGTCGTGCGGGAATCGGGAATCGGGAATCGGGAATTCAGCCCGCTCGCCGTGCTCGGCGAGCGTCCACTCCGCGTGAGCGAGATCGACAGCATCGAAGCGGCGGCAGTCTCCGCGGGCAATCTCAAGACGCTCGCGTCGGGCCCGCGCTGGTCGCGCTATGGTCAACTGGTCGCGCGCGTGAACCGGATTCGCGGCTATGGCGACTTCCTGCACTACCACCTGCTGGCTGCAGGCAAGCTCGAAGCCGTCATCGAATCCGACGTGAACATCCTCGACATCGCGGCACTCGCCGTGATCGTCGAAGCCGCCGGCGGAAAATTCACCGACCTGCAGGGCAAGCCGCTGGATCTGCAGACGACGTCGGTGCTCGCGTCGAATGCGAAGCTGCATTCGACCGTGCTGGCGGCTTTGGGGTGAACATCAAGAGGAAGATTTCGCACAGAGATCACAGAGATTAAAGAGAAGAGAACAGGAGAGTCTCCACGGGGAACACGGGGTTTCGGAACAGAACCATTTCTTTCCCCGTGATCTCTGTGTCAAATTCTTCTCTTCGTCGAGGCATGCAACCTTTCGCTGCCCATCGTCGTCTCAAGTGCAGGCGGTCGGTCCGCTTGGGAGCAACCTCATGCAATTCCTGATTCTTGCCGTCGTCTGGTGCCTGCTGCTGGTCGTGGCCTGGCCGCTGGCGCTGGCCGTGCTGGTGTTCATGCCGCTGCTGTGGCTGCTGTCGATTCCCTTCCGGATCGTGGGCGTGCTGCTGGATGCGAGCATCGCGTTCGTGAAAGCGCTGCTGTTCCTGCCGGCGAGGTTGCTGGGGCACAGGAACTGAATCTGGGTGCTGGGCTGCTGGCAAGACAAGAGGACAGCAATGTCTCGGTTCTGGTCAGCGCTCAACGCCGGCCCTTCCTCTCTGGCCAGCAGACCAGCAGCCAGTTGACCAGTCGCCCTTGCTCAGATCGCCACAAATGTCCTTCCGCCTTCCCACGCGATCTCGCGCACGGTGACACCGTACAGGCGCGAGATCGTCTCCTCGTTCATCACCTCCTGCGTCGGCCCGTACAGCCACTCGCCGTTGCCGAACAGCAGCACGGCCTGATCGCAGAAGCGGGCCGCGAGACCGATATCGTGCAGGCTCATGACGACTGCATGACCCGCGTCGGCCCGTGCACGCAGCAGGCGCAACACGTCGATCTGATGCTGCGGGTCGAGATGATTGATCGGTTCGTCTAGCAGCATCAGCTGCGGGTCCTGCGCCAGCAGGGTCGCAATCGCGACACGACGGCGCTCGCCACCGGACAGGGTCTCGATTTCGCGCGACTCCAGCGTTTCCATGTCGACCGCCTGCAGTGCGGCGCGCGCGATTTCTCGATCCGCCTCGCTTTCCCATTTCCAGAATCCGATGTGCGGGTGGCGTCCGATCAGCGCCGTGTCCAGCACGCTGGAAGGAAACGGGTCTTCGGTGTTCTGGGTCAGCAGGCCAAGCCGCTGTGCCAGCAGTCGCCGCGACCAGCGATCGAGCGGCTGGCCATCGAACAGGACCGAACCTGCAGCCGGTGCGCGCAGCCCGCACAGCGTGTGCAGCGTGAGTGTCTTGCCGGCGCCATTGCGGCCGAGCAGGCACGTCATGCTGCCGTGGCTCACCGAGAGGTCGAGCTGTCGCACGAGCATGCGATCGGCGACTGCCACGTCCAGAGCGCTGCATGTCAGCAAAGATGCAAGTGTCGCGGGGCGTGCCGATGCGTTCATCGCCGCGTCCAGCCGATCTCGGCTGCGGTCAGCGGGCCGATCACTACCTGTCGCAGCGATTCGGGAATCTCCGCCTCGGATGCGCTGATGGGAATGCGCCCGCCCATCAGCTCCGCGAAGTCCTGCGGGTACAGCGGCTGACGATCCGGTTCCGCATAGCCGTCCGGCCGTCGCGGCAGATTGTCCGTGCCGTATTTGTCGGTGGCGCCGAGCGTATGCAGCAGTTCATGCGCGATCACGGTGTCATTCGATCCGGCCATCCGCGCATCGGCAAAGACATGCACGATGCCGAACAGCCCCTTCTGCAGACCCGTCGAATGCGGCAGCGATGTCGTGCGCTGCGGATCGTGATACAGCACGAACAGTTTGACCTCGGTGCCCGGCGGAGCCTTCATCTGCGAAGCCCAGTAGCGTGCACGCAGACTCCAGAGCATGACACCGAGCCTGCCGGTGCCGGGTTCGAGTTGCGGCGGTCGTTCCTGCAGCGGCGCTGCGAGCGAGATCCGGATCGGCGGCACGGGAGCCACGCCGTAGGCTTTGCCTTCTTCAGCGAAGAAATTCTCCAGCGGCAGCAGAGTGTCGTTGGTCAGTGCCTGCACGTAGCGCGCGCTGACAGCCGAGCCGTCGCCGTCGACCGGAAGGATCGCCACGCGCAGCGGATTTCGCCAGTCCGTCGAGTACACCCGGTCGAACCAGGTGTTCAGCGCCACGAACAGCAGGATCAGCAGCAGGACCCCGATTCGGACCTTGCGCCACATGCGTCAGCTCGCGCTCTCGATGCTGATGTCCGCCAGCTCTCCATCCTGCGCGCTGTACGACACCGTCATGGGCTGGCAGCACACCGAACAATCTTCAATGTAGCTCTGCGATTCCACCGACAGATCGAGGAACAGCAGGATCGTCTCACCGCAGTTCGGGCAGGCGACTTCGACGCTGGTCTCTAGCATTCACGCAGAGTAACCGTAAAGGACAAGAGGCCGCAAAGACCGCATAAATAGAGAAGGATATTTCTTCCGACCGTTCGCCCTTCTTTTATGCGGTCCTTTGCGGCCTCTTCTCTTCTACAAGGTAAACGCATTTCTGATCCAGTCGATCTGCGGCCCGTGCGCACCCGGCGAAACCGCGACGACATCGAAGCGTGCCGGGTAACGGCGCAGGTCGGCACGCTTCATCAGCAGGTGCCTTGCGGCGACGATCAGGCGGCGTTGCTTGTGCCAGGTGACCGACGCAGCGCCGCCGCCGAAATCGGTCGTCGAGCGGAAGCGGACTTCGACGAGCACCAGCGTCTTCTGCTGCAGCATGATCAGGTCGATCTCGCCGCCGCGGCAGCGATAGTTGCGCTCGATCAGGTCGAGCCCGCGGGATTGCAGAAACGCCAGCGCGATCGCTTCCCCGCTTGTGCCGGCTTCCTTGCGGCGTCGATCGTCCATGAGGGTCTTGCGCTATCTGGCTGCGGTTGCCGTGGTGCCGAGGGGGACGGGTTTGCCTTCCGTCACGCGTGCCCAGTCGAGATCGCGTCGCACGCGTCCGCGCTCATCGATCGACAGCAGGCCGGTCATCCCGGGGATGGCATTGGCACTGCCGAATTTTCCCGCTTTCAGCAGCGGCACGATGCGATAGGCATCGAAGCCGAATGCATAGAGCCGCCCGCGCCCGCGCGCCCGCGCCGGCCAATAGCGGCTCAGCGCCGTACGCAATTCTGTCGATACGGCGTCGGGAGAGATCACCCAGGGCATGTCCGGGAAGATCACGCCGTCGAGATCGTTGTTGGCGTGGGCATCGGGTTCGAAAATATCCGAGGTGGCATAGACCGGCAGATCGTCCGAGAGAAAGAAACGCAGCGCCGGCCGCAGCGAACGTCCCTGTGCCGGATAGGCGCCCATGAATACGAACTGTGCATCGCCGCGGCGCCGCGGTTCGAATTCGAACCGCTGGCCGAGTGTCGAGTTCAGCGCGTTCGCGCGCGCGCGGCTTTCATCGATGAGCAGCAGTTTCGAGATCGGAGCGGAAAAATCCCGCGCCGACGTGTCGTAGTAGCGAACGCCGGCCACCGATCCGCCCAGCGATTTCAGTTCGGCCTCGAAGGCGCGATACACGCGCTGACCCCATTCGTTGTTCGGTACGAGCGCGAGCCCGCGTGCGCGGCCGTCCGCCATCACACGATGCGCAACCTGTCGCGCCTCGTCCTGCGGATCGAGGGCGTACTGGAACAGCATGCCGGGCGGTGTGGCGCCATCGGGCAGCAGGTTGAGTGCGAGCGTCAGGACCGAGACGTCGCTGGATGCGGCGAGTGCGGCGACATCCTCCTTCAACAGCGGCCCCACCACGAACTGCGCGCCTTCGGAGATTGCGCGTCGATAGGCGGTATTCGCTCCCATCGCCACGGTGTCGTAGATGTTGACCTGCGGCCGACGCGACGAATCCTGCTGGAGCAGGGCGGCCATGAAACCATCGCGGATGGCGACGCCCGCGGCCTGTTGCCGGCCGCTGAGTGGCAGGACGAGCGCGACCTGCGCGGGGTAGTCGAGTCCGACGCCGAGATCGGGCAGCACCTCCTCGTTCAGGAAGGAATTGGCGGGATGTGTGGGATAACGGCTGCGCCAGTTCGCGAGATCGGTTTTCGCCGTGAACGGATTGCGCGCGGCCACGAGGGCCGCGCGGCCGAGGTCGAGCCAGCCCGCAACGATCGCGCTGCTGCCTGGCTGTGCGGTGAAATCGGCATTGCCGGCGGCACTGGTCTGCAGACCTGCCCAGATCAGTCGCTGATTGGCGCGGATGTCCTGCGGATTCGTCAGCAGCCGTTCGCGTTCGAGCGCGGTCGTGACGCCGGCGGCCGGACGATTGAGCGCGAACTGCGCGCGGGCACGCACCGCCAGGACGCTGGGTGCGCTTTCGCGCGGCAGGGGCTGCGGAATCTTCTGCAATTCCTCGAGCGCCTTCGCAGGATTTCTCGACTGCAACGCCAGTTCGGCAGCGATGAGCGAGCGATCCGCGGCATCCTGCGTAGGCAACGATGCGCTGACTCTGGCGAGCGTCTCCTTCACTTTGTCGGTATTACCGGCAAGCAGGTATTCCTTCGCGGCGCGCAGCAGCAGCCGGTCGCGCAGCTCCTTCGGTGCGGAGCCCGCCATCGTTTCGTAGAGTCGGGCAGCTTCTGCGTACTCGCCATCGCGTGCCAGTTGCTCGGCCTGCGCCAATTGCCGATCGACTCCCGATTGAGTGGGTTGCGATGTCGGTGTCGTACAGGAAGCGATCCCGAACAGCGCAATCGCTGCGAGCAGGCAATCCCGCGTCGCGCGCATTCGCCGCTGCTGCAAGCGGGCAGCAGGGGCTTCAGGCGCAAGGCTGCAGACGGTAGTCTTGCGGCCGACGGCCAGGGGCAGGGTCGCGGACATGTCGGAAATCCTTGAGACCGGATCGGTCATTCGAGGCCGGCAGTCTACCGCGGACCGCGAGCCGTCTCTAATCGCATCGGTGCGGCTTCGCAGGGCGCTACGGAAAACCAGCACGTGACAGCAGATCGCGAATCGACAGCCGCCGGCAAGGTATTCGTCGTTGCCACGCCGATCGGCAATCTCGGCGATCTAGGTCCACGTGCGCGCGAGGTCCTGGCGTCCGTGTCGCTGATCGCGGCCGAAGACACCCGTCACACGCGGCAACTGTTGCAATCGTTCGGCATCGCGACCCCGCTCACTTCGCTGCACGAGCACAACGAGGCGGAGAAATCGTCCGCATTGATCGATCGAGTCGCGCGCGGTGAATCGCTGGCGCTCGTCTGCGACGCCGGTACGCCGCTGATCAGCGATCCGGGCTTCGATCTGATTGCCGCCGCGCGCGCCAAAGGTATCGAGGTAATCGCCGTGCCCGGACCGTGCGCGGCTATCGCGGCCCTTTCAGTTGCCGGATTGCCCACCGATCGCTTCACTTTCGAAGGCTTCCTGCCTGCGAAAGCGGCTGCGCGCCGCTCGCAACTCGAAAGCCTCGCTGCCGAGTCACGCACGCTCGTGTTCTACGAAGCCCCGCATCGCCTGATCGAAACGCTCGAGGACATGACGTTCATCTTCGGCGTCGAGCGCCGTGCCAGCGTCAGCCGGGAGCTGACGAAGCGATTCGAGACGACCTATGCCGGATCGCTTGGTGAACTGCTCGACACCGCGCGACGTGACGAGAACATGGCGCGCGGCGAGATCGTCATCGTCGTTGCCGGCGCCGCTCCTGTTCAGCAGACATCGCTCACACTCGATGCCCAGCAACTCCTGCGCGCGCTGCTGCAGGAACTGCCCGCCGCACAGGCCGCGAAAGTCGCTGCGAAAATCACCGGCGTAAAACGCAGTGAGTTGTACGAACTGGCGGTGCGATCAGCGAAGGAAAAGGAGTAAGCAGAAGAGCCACAAAGGACCGCATAGAAGAAAGTGAGATTTTCTTTCCGAAGAAGCCATTTCCATTCTTTTTTGCGGTCCTTTGCGGCCTCTTCGATTCTCCTTGCTTCAACCACTCAGACCCCCCACCATCCGCGCCGGAGTTGGCCAGACAACCGCTGCGCGCAAGCGTGGAGG
>CAZBKC010000160.1:0-7330 GCA_964492345.1 uncultured Steroidobacter sp.
GGGCACATTGCCATATTTACGTATGTATTGAGTCAACGATTCGAGCGATTCGGTGGCGGGTTTGTATTCTTGCATCCCAGGATCACCGTCCGAACAGACTGATACTGCAAATATGCAAACCTGACACCCAGAACCCTCACGATCATGATTCAACAGGGTGGTCTTCCGCCTTCGCGGAGTGACGGAGTAGATCGCGGCTTGCCTAACCGACCCGCCGCGCGGCGGCCTCGATCTCCTCGCGATCCTGCGGCCGAACCACGCGCGCGATTTCCTGACCGTCCTGCAGGAAGATCAGCGTCGGCCACAGTTTCACGCGGAATGCCCGTCCGAGCGGGCGTCCCTTGCCGTCTTCGATCCGAAGATGACGGATGCCGGGATGCGCCTGCAACGCGGAGGCGATGATCGGCTGTGCGGCCTGGCAGTAGCCGCACCAGTCGGTGCCGAACTCAAGAATCAGCAGGCCGCGCGCACTGCGAACGTCGGCTTCGGCAGGTTCGGGCGACAATGGGACGCGGCTCATGGGGAGTCAACGGCAGGGAGACGAATGAGTTCCGGTGTCAGAGGCCCGTCGTTCGCGTGTCCTATGCCGCTGACTTCACCGCACGGCGCAAGCCGAGCGCGCGCATCACCTTCACGATGGTTACAAGGTTCGGGATCCCTTTGTCGCCGAGGGCTTTGTACAGCCCTTCCCCGAAGAACAGGCTCATGGATCGATCGGTCGGAACACGAGCTGACTGTCGTTGTTGCCGACCGAGACGATAGTAATAAAACCGTCCGCTGATACCTGCAACGTGCGCGCACGTACGTAGCTCGTTGTGCTGGCGCGGAAGCTGTCGATGAGGAAGCCATCGGCGTCGTAGATCCACACGTCCTCGGTCCCGCCGACGTCTGACCTCGGCATGGATCGCGCGTTGCAGCCGCAGTCACGGACGAACTTTTTCTCGTTCGATGGTGATCCCCGTCTGCGCTATGTGTTCGTCACCGACGCGAATGGCCGCGCGACGCACCTGAGCATGCGCATCCGCGATGCGGAGCAGATCCGCGGGCAGCGGGTGCCGTAGGGAACGTTGCCTCCCATTCACGCCGACCACAAGGCGCTGAACGGTGCGGCGACGAAACGATCCCCGAAGGGAACGAGGGTATCGCCGCCGTACAGCACGATGCCGCGCACGAATTTCTTCCCAGCCGTCTCGCGCAGCGCCTCCAGTCCGGCGAAATCCTTTGGCCCGATCGTCGCGGAGGACTTGACTTCGACGCCGACGACCATGCTGCGAGGTCCTTCCATCACGATGTCGACTTCACGGCCCGCTGCGGTCCGGAAGTGATAAAGCCCCGGTTTGGTATCGGACCATGTTGCCTGCTTGCGCAGTTCCATCACCACGAAGTTTTCGAGCAGATTGCCGAAGAGGGCATCGTCCCGGGCGAGTGCGGTACTGCGATGCGTGAGATGGGCGGCAAGCCCGGTATCGACGAGGTGAGTCTTGGGTGTCCTGACGAGGCGCTTGCCCAGGTTGCTGGACCAGGGAGGCAGCGGCTGCAGCAGACAAGTCAGTTGCAGCAGAGCGAGATAGCGTTTCAACGTCGTCTGGGCGATTCCGGAGGCGCGGGAGATTTCTGCGACATTCATCAGTGTTGCCGTACGTGCCGCCAGCAGCGACAGAAGTCTCGGCAGCTCCAGTAGTCCATCGATCTGTGCCAGGTCGCGCACGTCGCGCTGCAGGAGGGTAGTCACATAGGAGGCAAACCATGCCGAGCGCCGATCGGCCTGCGTGCGGGATATCGCTTCCGGAAAGCCACCCTGCAGCAGCACACCGGGATCGATCTGTTCGAGTTTCTTCAGTTTGAACCCTTCATCCGAGAACGCGATGTCAACGAAGCGCTCGCGCACCCCGCGAATCTCGCCCTGGGATAGAGGCCACAGCGTCAGGATTTCGATTCGGCCGGCGAGCGATTCGCTGATGGTAGGCAACGCCATGACATCCGCCGATCCAGTCAGCAGGAAGCGGCCGGGCTGGCGGTTCGCATCGACAGCTTTCTTGATCGCCGGCAGCAGAGAGGGTGCCTTCTGCACTTCATCGATGATCAGCGGCCAGGTCGCGGTGCGAGCGAGTGCGTCAGGGTCCTGTAATGCAGTGGCGAGGATCGCGGCGTCGTCGAGAGTCACGTAGGTGCCTTGCTGGTCTTCGCAGACCTGCCGGGCAAGCGTGGTCTTGCCGGTCTGCCTGGCCCCGTTCAACAGGACGACTGGCGTGTCCGCCAACGCGGCGCGCAGCTCCGATTCAATCCAGCGTCGCAGCATGGTTATAGAGGCTAGCCGCTCAGTGGCTGATAATCCACCATTAAATGGATGAAAATACGCCGCTGCAGGCAAGGTTTAATATGACTTGTTGTTTCAAATGACCTTACGGAGTGCCAGTGCTGGACATGCAAGCCCAGCTTTTGGATGCCCTGGCCGCCACACTTTAGATGTGCCGGGAGATTGACCGACTTGGCATGGACTCTCCTGCGCTTCTAACCGAGCCGCCGGGTGGCGCTCTCGATCTCCTCGCGATCCTGCGGCCGGGCCACGCGCGCGATTTCCTGACTGTCCTGCAGGAAGACCAGCGTTGGCCATAGGGAGACGAATGAGTTCCGGTGTCAGAGGCCGGTCGTTCGCATGTCCTACGCCGCTGACTTCACCGCAAGGCGGGAAATAGCCGACAGACAACGCCGCAGGCATCACTCGTATCGCAGCGCCTCCACCGGATTGCTCTTCAGGGGTCGGTGTGCCTGTGCTATCACAGTGACGAACGACACCAGACCGATCAAAAGGATCGAGAGCAGAAACGGGCTGAGGCTGATGCTTGTGTGATATTCGAAGCGATCGAGCCATCGATCTATCGCGTAGTACGCAACGATCGAGGCAGGGATCGCTGCAATGACGACCAGCACTGCAAGTGGTCGGCTCAACAGCGTCAGGATGTGGAGATCCGATGCACCCAATACCTTGCGAACCGCGATTTCCCTGGCGCGCTGTTCCGTCATGAACGCGGACAACGCAGCGATGCCGATCATGCAAATCGCGATACACACGCCGGCGAATATCGCGCTCAGCGCTATCAACCTGGCCTCCGTGGCGTACAACTGATCGAGCCGGTCTTCCAGGAACACCGGCTGAAAGCTGTAGGTTGGATCGAAGCGGACCAGCACTTGCCTGATGTCCTGCAGCGTTTCGCTCAATCGTTCGCCGGTCATTGCGATCACCATGGTCACCTGCATCACAGCCTTTTGCAGCGGCAGGGCAAGGTCGTAGCGTTCGACCAAGGGAAACATGACGAGAGGCCCGACTGCATTGTGCAGCGAGGAATAGTGGAAGTCCTTGACTACACCGACAACACGCAGCGTGGCTGGCTGACCACCCATTGTCTGGACACGCTTGCCGACCGCCTCGTCCCAACCGAGCCTGCGTACCAGTGTTTCGTTGACCAGCACCGCTTGCTGGCTATCGCTACCCAGGCTTTCGGAGAAAGCGCGTCCTTCCAGGATCTGCAAGTTCATGCTATCGGCAAACCTCATGTCGATGCGCATGGCCGAGAGTTCCATCGGCTCAAGCGCGCCCTGCGAACTCTCGACCAACATGCGCGTGCTTGGAGTGTTCACCCCAGGCACCACGCTGATCGTCGATGCATTCGTGACGCTCGGCAGACGCCTGATTTCCGCCTTGATCGTCTGCATCTTCATGGCGGTCTCGTAGCCGTACATCGTTACCAGCAAGCGATTCTGCTTTTCGAAGCCGAGCGGCTTCTCGTGCACATACCGCATCTGATTCATCATCAGAAAGGTGCAGGCAACCACCGCGACTGAAATCGAAATCTGGACGCAGACCAGCACCTGCCGAAGATTGAATCGGGTCTGCCACGATCGACGTACTTGCGTGAGAGCGGCCAGCGGCGAGATCTCGGACAGGTAGAACGCGGGATACAGGCCCGACAGCAGCGTCACTGCAAGGGCGAGTATCGCCAGCAGCGCCCACACGTCCGGTCTGGCAAGCTCGCCGAGCAAGTGCTGATAACCCAGCAACTGGCCGATGGGTGTCAGCGCGAGTGCCGCACCCGCGAGCAGCAATCCCACCGCAAGTGCAAGCGCTGCGAATATGAAAGCCTCACCGAGGAACTGGCTCACCAATTCACTGCGGCTGGCACCGAGCACCTTGCGGATGCCGATTTCCTTCGCTCGTTTGGCTGCACGTGCGGTGGCCAGATTTGCGTAGTTGATGCAGGCGGCCAGCAGGATGAAGACTGCGATTGCAGCGAATCCGTAGACATAGGCTCTATTGCCAGTTTGCAGATCTCCTTCGAGCTTGTCCCCATAGTGCACGTCCGCGAGCGGCTGCATTCGCGCGCTGAACTTCAGATCGCTTTGCGCGCCGGATCGGTCGGTCATGTACTTGGTGACAAAGCCCTGCATCAGGTTGCTGAAGTCGGCAGGATCGAACTCAGCAGGCACCATTACGTAGGTGAACAGACTGTTGATCCAGAGTCTGCTGACGTAGCTCTTGCTGAATCCCGGGAACATCAATTCCATCAGACCCATCGGAAACAATGCGTCGTAGCGAAGATGCGTGTTCTCCGGCTGGTCCTTGTAAACCAGCGTCACCTGGAAACCGAGACCGGCCGCCGACAGCGTCTTTCCTATCGGGTTCTGTTCGCCGAAATAGAAACTGGCGACGGTTTCGCTCAAAGCGATCGAGAATGGCTTGTCAAACGCGGTTTTGGGATCTCCATAGACGATCTGGTGAGTGAAGATCTCGAAAACACTGGGATCGGCGAGATAGAGGTTGTCCCAGGGTCTTTGGATATTCTCGAACTTGAGCACGGTTCCGTCGGGCGGCCGCATGAAGCGCACCTGCTTGCCCAACTGCGGATAATCCTGAACCAGCAACGGACCCAACCCCTCCTGGCTCAACGCCGAGTTTGATTCGCCGTTGGCGCCGGCGAAAGTTGTGGTCAGGCGGTAGATCCGCTCGTGATGAGTTTGCCAGCGGTCGTAGGTCAGTTCGCTCCGCAGATACAACGCGATCAGAACGCAACTTGCGATACCAAGTGCCAACGTTAGTGTGTTGATGATCACGTAGCGCCGCTCACGGCGAAACCCGCGCAGAGTGAAGAGCATGTTGTCGCTGATCATCGAAGCTCCCTGTCGATCCTGCTCAGAATTGGACGACGCGACCGTCAAGCAAGCGAATCACGCGCTTCGAGTAAGCAGCATCGCGATCCGAATGAGTCACCATGAAGATCGTGCTGCCTTCATCGTTGAGCTTTCGCAACACACCCATGACCTCTTTGCCATGCTCCGAATCGAGATTTCCCGTCGGCTCGTCTGCGAGGATTAATCTGGGTGCAGTTACCATCGCGCGCGCGACAGCCACCCGCTGTTGTTGGCCGCCGGAAAGCTGCACCGGGAAGTGGTTTCGACGGTGCACGATGCCCATCCTCTCGAGCTCCGCTTCCACGCGCTGCCTGCGTTCGGTGGCAGGCACGTTGTTGTACTTCAACGGCAGCTCGACGTTCTCGAAGACCGTCAACTCATCGATCAGATTGAAGCTTTGAAAGATGAACCCCAGATTGGCCTTGCGAAGTGCGGACAGCTGCGTGGAAGTTCGACCGACAACTTCCTGACCCAGGAAACGATAACTGCCGGCGCTTGGCGAGTCGATCAAGCCGAGGATATGCATCAGTGTCGACTTGCCGCAGCCAGAGGGGCCCATCAACGACACGAATTCGCCTAGTTCAACACGAATGCTCAAGCGATCCAGAGCGGTGGTTTCGACGTCGGCAGCGCGAAATACCCTGGAAAGCTCTTCGGTCTCGATGATCACTGTGATCTCCTGGGCTTGAATGCGGGTGGCGCGTTAGGTAGTTGAATCTGTTCGACGCCGCGGAAGCTGTCGTAATTCGAGGTGAGTATCCAGTCACCTTCCTGCAGCCCATCGAGCACTTCCACGAACTGCGGATTCTGCTGCCCGAGGACCACCGGAGTGCGCCGCGCTGAACGGCCATCCGTTGCAAGCACGTAAACCCATCTTCCTCCGGTTGCGCGAACGAACTCCCCTTTCTCGACAATGGTCGCTCTGCGCATTTCACTGAGACCCAACTGCAGATGCAGTTTCTGGCCACGCTTGAGGCCCGTCGGCGCTTCTCCAATGAACGCCATATCCGCTTTGAATGATTGATCGGTCACTTCTGGATAGATCTTGATCACCTGAAGCTCGCATCGCTGACCGTCGAAATGAAACGCGCTCCGCTGTCCGAGAACCACCGAAGAGATGTAGTACTGATCGATGTCTGCCTGAACCTTGAAGTCGTTGAGCTGGTCGATCTGGCCGATGCGCTCGCCGCGCTGGAAACTTTGCCCAAGCTCAGCGATGAACGTGGACAGGATTCCGTCGACCGGTGCGTGCACTTCCAGACTGCGATTGATCCTGGACAGAAGCTCCAGATTGCGCACGACGCGCTCCATCGACGATTCGATCTGCGCTTCCTGTTGTTGCTGCAACTCCGCCTCACGCTCGATACGCTGCCTGAGAAGATCGCGTTTGCGTCGCAGATAATCGAGATTGTCTCGTGTGGTTTCGAACTGTTCACGCGACAACGCAGCGTTCGGCCCCTTGATGAGTTTTTCGTACCGCGCGTTCGTCTTCTGCAGTTCGGCGATCTGGTGGTCGACATCCAGCAGATCCTGCTGGAGCATCAAACTGGATCTCGCCAACGTGAATCGGGAATTTCGCAGCTCGTTCATGTTCTCCAGCAGCCGCGTCTCCGTTTCGATGTTCTGCTTCTGCGCAGCGTTGTTGGAGAAGGAGAGAATCAAGTCACCTTGTTTCACCAGGGCGCCGGGCTGCATATAGATATGTTCGACGATACCTCCCTCCTCCAGGTCCAGGTACACGCTGGAGCTGGGCTGCACCGTCGCGGTGACGGGAACGTATTCTCGAAACTCGCCCTGCTTGACTTCGGAAACGCCGAGGCGCTCGGGTGCAACGGCGGAGCGCGTTCCGCTACTCGCGAAACCGACGTAACAAGCAACGATCACCGCAGCTAACGCAATGCCGATCGTAAGTAGCCTTCTGCGGCTCCATCTTGGGGTTTCGATTCGCCGATCCATTCCTGTCATCCCGCCCCTCACGGTCGACACCGGGCCGATACCTGGAGTGCAGACCGTTGCCAGCGCACCGCGGTCGCCCCCAAACCACTCCTTCGCAGTAGCGATCTACCCGATCAAGGGCAGCGACAACGTCTAGCCCGACTTAGCGGATTCACTCTCGTTTCTGCTCATTCTTGCGGGCGATCGA
>CAZBKC010000161.1:0-7271 GCA_964492345.1 uncultured Steroidobacter sp.
TGTGACGAAGGAAATCCCGCGGGAAGCCTGACCTACAGGAAGAGAGGACTCGGAGAGGGGCGGCGCCTCGGGGAAATCACGCAATCGCCGATCCGCGCAGGGCGTGGTTTCATTGCAGGACGACTCACCCGATCGAACTGCAATGCACCTGACCTTCCTCGGCGCGACCCAGACCGTCACCGGTTCGCGATACCTGCTGGCCTGCGGCAAGCGCCAGTTGCTGATCGACTGCGGCCTGTTCCAGGGCTACAAGCACCTGCGCCTGAAAAACTGGAAGTCGCTGCCCGTGGATGTGCGGGCGCTCGACGCGGTGATCCTGACGCATGCGCATCTCGACCACAGCGGCTTCGTTCCCGTGCTGTGGCGGGACGGATATCGGGGTCCCGTCTACGCGACCGCGGCCACGGCCGACCTGTGCCGCATCCTGCTGCCCGACAGCGGTCATCTGCAGGAAGAGCAGGCGCAGTACGCCAACCGGCACAAGTTTTCCAAGCATTCGCCGGCGCTGCCGCTTTATACGCAGGCCGATGCCGAGGCCAGTCTCGACCTGTTTCGTGCCGTGGATTTCGATTCGCTGCTGAGCGTCGCGCCCGGCATTTCGTGTCGTTTCAGTCGTGCGGGCCATCTGCTCGGCGCCGCCAGCGTGCGCATCGAACACGAGGGTCGATCGGTGCTGTTCTCGGGCGATCTCGGCCGGCCCAACGAGCCCCTGATGCCCGCACCGGCGCCGCCGCCCGCAGCGGACTATGTCCTGATCGAGTCGACCTACGGCGATCGCCTGCACGCGCCGGTCGATCCGCAGGTGCAATTGCGCGATGCGATCCGACGGACCTGCGCCCGGCACGGCGTCATCCTGATTCCCACGTTCGCCGTCGGACGCGCGCAGTTGATGATGCTGCTGGTCGCGCGCCTGAAGGCTGCCGGCGAGATTCCCGATCTGCCCGTGTATCTGGACAGCCCCATGGCCATCGACGCGACCGACTCGCTGCTGCGTTTTCGCAGCGAGCAGCGGCTGAACGACGCGGACATCCGGCGGCTGCGCGCAGCAGCGATGCGCGTGCATACGCAGGACCAGTCGCGGGCGCTCGATCGCATTCGCGAACCGGCGATCATTCTGGCGGCGAGCGGCATGGCAACCGGCGGTCGCGTCCTGCATCACCTGAAGGTGTTCGGGCCGGACGAGCGCAACCTGATCCTGTTCGCGGGCTTTCAGGCGGGCGGCACCCGCGGTGCCGCGATGGTCGCCGGCGCCCGCAACCTGCGCATCCACGGCGAGGACTTTCCGCTGAACGCCGAGGTCATGCAGCTCGACGCGATTTCCGCGCATGCCGATGCCCACGAACTCGTCGGCTGGTTGCGCCAGATGCCGGGTCCGCCGCGACGCGTGTTCATCACGCACGGGGAGCCGGCGGCGAGCGATGCGCTGCGGGCGAGGATCGCGCGGGAGTTGCGCTGGAATGCCGAGGTTCCCGAATACCGCGACGAGTACGATCTGTAGGCGTGCCGGGTCATGAATCGGCTGATCGACGCACTGAAACACCCGCAGGCGTATCCGCATCCCGTCACCGAGGTCGAACTGAAGCAGACGCCCATTTCCTGGGTATTGCTGGCGGGCGATCACGCCTACAAGATCCGTCGCCCGGCGAAACTCGGCTTCGTGGATTTCTCGACGCTGGAGTCGCGACGTCACGACTGCTTCGAGGAACTGCGCCTCAACCGGCGCTTCGCGCCGCAGCTGTACGAAGCCGTGGTGCCGATCTTCGACGAGGGGCACCGGATCGTCATCGGCGCGCCGGATGCCGCAGGCGAGGCCATCGAATACGCGGTGAGGATGCAGCGCTTCCCCGCCGATCAGGAACTCTCTTCACTGCTGGCGCACGACGCGGTCACGGCGGACGAGCTGAAACGCTTCGGCTTCGACCTGGCAGCGATTCACGAACGGCTCGACGCTCATGGCGAGGTGCCCGAGGCCGTGGCGGTGGTCAGGCAGAACGCCCGCGAGCTGCGGCAGGTGAGGCCGGACGATGACGCCATCGCCGCCGTGCTGGAGTGGATCGAGCGGGAATGGCGCCGCATCGGCGATGTCGCCATGCAACGGATCGCGCGCGGTCGGGTGCGCGAGTGCCACGCAGATCTGCACGCAGCCAACATCGTGCGGCTCGGCGGAGAACTGACCGCGTTCGATTGTCTGGAGTTCGATGCGAGCCTGCGCCGCATCGATGTCGCGAGCGACATTGCCTTCCTGTTCATGGATCTGCAGGCCCTTGGCCGGCGGCCGCTGGCGTATGCCTTCCTGAATGCCTGGCTCGAGGCCAGCGGCGACTACGAGGCGGTCGTGCTGTTGCGATTCTTCGCGGTCCACCGCGCACTGGTCCGTGCCAAGGTGGCGACGTTGACGCGCAATGCGACGTTGGCGGAGTGCTACGGGCAGCTCGCCACCGCGTTGACGCAACCGGCACCGGCGACGCTGACGATTACCTGCGGCCTGTCGGGATCCGGCAAGACATGGCTCAGCGAACGTGCGATGGTCGCGCAGGCCGCGATCCGGATCCGTTCCGACGTGGAGCGCAAACGCCTGGCCGGTCTGCGCGCGGACCAGTCGTCCGCCGGTTCCACGCTCTATACCCCGCAGTTCAACGAGCGTGTGTACGACCATCTGCTGCAGAGCGCACGCACGATGCTCGAATCCGGCGAGTCGGTGATCGTCGATGCCGCTTTCCTGCGGCGCGACGAACGGGAGCGGTTCCGGCGGCTGGCTACCGAGTTGCGGACGGCGTTCCGGATACTGCATTGCATCGCGCCCCGGACAGAGTTGCGCTCGCGCATCGAGGCTCGTTCGCGTGCCGGTGCGGATGCCTCCGAGGCGGATGTGGCCGTGATGGAGCGTCAGCATCAGTGGTGGGAGGCATTCAGCGACGACGAGTCGCCGCACGTCATCGAGGTGCGGACGGCGGAAGCGGATTCGGTGGCGCGGGCGCTGGCCGAGCCGGGCGGGAGTGCGTCGCTCCGGTCATGTACGTAAGTCGTCTCGGGCACTCACGGTCGCCGCGAGCGCCGTGAAGTGCGACTCTTGAGACAATCCGGATGCGATGCAAACCAAGGAGGCGGACATGGCCCATCGTTACGATGTACCTGCGCCCGAGATCGGGACTCATGCCTGGGCACTCGTGCTCGGTGCCGGCGAAGGCAAGCGGCTGAGGTCACTGACGACGACGGCCTCGGGTGTCACGGTGCCGAAACAGTTCTGTTCTCTTGCGGGCGGCGGCTCGCTCCTTGCCGAAGCATTGCATCGCTCCGCCGTCGTCGCAGCGCCGGAACGCATCAGCGTCGTCGTGGCCAGCGAACACGAACGCTGGTGGCGGCCGTTGCTGGGCTCGATATCGCAGGCCAACGTCATCGTGCAGCCGAGAAACTGCGGGACGGCCATCGGCATTCTGCTGCCGTTGCTGTCGATCGCGAGACGCGATCCGCAGGCTACGTTGCTGGTGCTGCCCTCCGACCATTTCGTGCGCCACGAGGAGATCCTGGCGCAGGCCATGCGCGAAGCATTGCGGCAGGCGCATCTCGCGCCGGACGGGATCATCCTGCTGGGCATCGATCCGGAGGAAGCCGATCCCGAACTCGGCTACATCCTGCCGCACAGCGCGTTCGCCGACGATGCCTGTCAGGTGCATTCCTTCGTCGAAAAGCCGGACAGCGACACCGCCCGTCGCGCTATCGACGCCGGCGGGCTGTGGAATTCATTCATCTTTGCGGCAACGGCCCGCTCGCTGCTGGCGCTGTTCGAGCACGCCATGCCCGAGGTCGTGATGGAGCTGGCGGAGATGTCGCACAGAATCGCGAGCGGCCGTGCCTCCATTGCCGATCTCGCGGTGCTCTACGAACGTCTGCCGACGGTCGATTTTTCGCGCGACGTCATGCAGCGGTTCCCGCAGCGCCTGCGGGTGGTGCGCGTGCCGCGCTGCGGCTGGAGCGATCTGGGCACACCGCGGCGTGTGGCACAGGTGCTGCACAGGGAACGCCCGGTCGCGCGTGCACACGGCGGCGGCCATGCCGGCTTTCTCGATCTGGCCGTGCAGCATGCGGAGTATCGCCTCATCGGGTAGTCGCGGGCGCATCGTGTTCATCGGGGGGGGAATCATCGATGGCTGGAGCAGGGATGGGTTCGAATATCGTGCGGACGACGGCAATGATCTTTGCCGCTGCGACGTTTCTGGCCGGGTGTCGCAGCACATCGGTCGACGAGCGGCCCGCCACTGCGCTCAGCGGTGTCGAACTCTATGAAAGACTGTGTTCGAGCTGTCATGGCACCCTGGCGCAGGGTGACGGTCCGGTCGCGCCGCTGATCAAGACCGGCGTGCCCGATCTGACACTGCTGGCGCATCGCGACGGCGGCGAGTTCCCGACCGAGGATGTGCGGCGCGCGATCGACGGACGCTGGGAGCGACGCGCCCACGGAAACCGGGACATGCCGGTCTGGGGCTGGCAGCTCTTCGACATGTCTTCCCAGGATGCCGCCGGCGAGCGGGCTCATGTGGATTCCATGATCGATCGGCTGGTGGCCCATCTGCAATCGGTGCAACGTCCATGACACATCGCGGATTGCCGCTGTTCGCCTTGCTGAGCCTGACGTTTGCGTGGTCGACTGCGCCGGTGGCCGCGGAAGATCCCGTCACCCTGTCCGGCAAACAGCTGTACGAGAGATATTGCGCTGCCTGTCACGGCGTGCAGGGCAGGGGCGATGGGCCGGTCGCCGGCTCGTTCCGCATCGAAGTGCCGGATCTCACGCGGATCGCGCGTCGTCACGGCGGTAAATATCCGCGCGATCTGGTCGAGCGGATCATCGACGGCCGCCACATCCTCGGTGCGCACGGCACCCGCACGATGCCGGTGTGGGGCGAAGACTTCAGCCGCCAGCGCATCGGCGATCCCAATGCCGAAGAGGCGACTCGCACGATCACGCTGCGACTGGCGGACTATCTGTGGTTGCTGCAACGGCCTGAGGCCGGGACTGCCGATCGGCAGGCACCGCCATTACGCTGAAACTGGTTGATGCCGTGATTGCAGGTGTCCCTGAATCCTTAAGCGGATGTCCGCATTCGCCCTGCTTTGCGATTGCGAAACACTTCATCAACGATATCCCGTCGGGGATATGCTATCGGGCAGGTTCATCCATGAAACAGAACATTGGCAGCGCGGATGGTGCGGTGCGCATTCTGCTTGGCCTTGGACTGTTCGCGATCCTGCTGTTCGCGCCTTCGCCGGCACGCTGGTGGGGCCTGCTGGGTTTCGTTCCGCTGCTCACGGCCTTTGCGGGCAGTTGTCCTCTCTACAGTCTGATGGGAATCGATACGCGGAGTGGCGGTCGGCATCACGGGCGATGACTCAAGGGCCGATCCGTCTGCCATCCCGGGATTACAGGAATCTATTCGCATGTCCGAACAACACAGCAGTAACGACTCCTTCCGCAGACGTCTCCTGGCGCGTCGCGAGGAACTGACGACACGGCGGCAGCGGGTCGCGCGCGATCTGGGCCGCCAGAACGAACCGCTGGCGGCGGACTTCAGCGACCAGGCGACCCAGGTACAGAACGATGAAGTGCTCGAGGCCATCGGCGACAGCGCGAGTCAGGAACTCGAAGCCATCGACGCCGCCCTGGAGCGCCTCGCGGGCGGGCGGTTCGGCTACTGCGGCGCTTGCGGCGGGCGGATCGAGGATGCGCGGCTGGAGGCGGTGCCCTATGCCGTGAAATGTTCCCGGTGCGCGGCGTAGGACAGGACGTTCATGGCACGAGGACCGCCGCGCCGCGCAGATCGCCGCTGCGCAGTCGTTGCAGCGCGAGATTGGCTTGAGTCAGCGCAAAGGTTTCCACTTCCGTCACCACGGGAATCTTCGCGGCCAGTGCGAGGAATTCGACGCCATCGCGACGCGTCAGATTCGCAACCGAACGCACGACGCGTTCCTCCCAGAGGAGCCGATAAGGCATGGCCGGCAGGTCGCTCATGTGAATGCCGCCGCAGACCAGCGTGCCGCCCTTGCGCAGCGCCTGCAACGCTGCAGGTACGAGTTCGCCCACCGGCGCGAAAATGATGGCTGCATCGAGCGGCTGCGGCGGCGATTCGTCGGAGCTGCCGGCCCATTGCGCACCCATCGACAGCGCGAACTGCTGCGCTGCCGTGTCGCTCCGGCGCGTGAAGGCATACACCTGCTGCCCGGACCAGCGTGCGACCTGGGTGACGATGTGTGCCGCCGCACCGAAGCCGTAGAGACCCAGGCGCTTGCCGGTGCCTGCCATGCGCCACGAGCGGTAGCCGATCAGCCCGGCACACAGCAGCGGCGCTGCATGCGCATCCTCCATCGCAGCCGGCAGTTCGAAACAGTACCGGGCATCGGCCAGCGCGTGCTGCGCGTAACCGCCGTCCAGCTGGTAGCCGGTGAAGCGGGCTGCGTCGCACAGGTTTTCCTGACCGTTGCGGCAGAAGTGGCAGCGTCCGCACGTCCAGCCGAGCCAGGGCACGCCCATGCGGGTGCCCGGTGCGATGTCGACGCCGTCGCCGCAGGCCATGACTTCGCCGACGATCTCATGGCCCGGTACGATCGGCAGCACGCCCTCGGGCAACTCGCCATCCACGACATGCAGATCCGTGCGACACACGCCGCAGGCGCGCACTTTCAGGAGCAGCTGTCCCGGCGCAGGGGCCGGACGTTCGCGGATCTCGCGCACCAACGCCGTGCCGTGACGGTGCAGCCGCATGCAGAGTGAGTCGTCAGCGCCCATGGATTTCATTTCACCGACCTGGGAAAGCCCCGTCACCCGCAATTGTGCGGGCCCGTTACGAGGTTGTCCCGATATCGCCGGATCTGTCATTGTCGACCATAGCGATCGAGTTGCAGGTGTCTGCCATGAAACGACGAATCCATAGCAGTCATGCGGTGCGCTGGTCCGCAGCCCTGGCGGGTGTCGCAGCCACTGCAGCAGCGGTGCCGGCCACGGCCTCTCCCGAACGCGTGGATGAACTGGTGCAGACGGCGTTGCACCTCGATCGCCATCCGGCCCGCGGGGCCACGCTGTACGCGAAGCATTGCAGCAGCTGTCACGGTGCCAAGGCACTGGGCGATGCCGTCAAGGTCATTCCGGCTCTGGCAGGCCAGCGTCGTGCCTACCTCGTCAAGCAACTGGCCGATTTCACCGAACTCGAGCGCGAAAGCGAGACCATGCATGCGGTCGTCGCGAGGGCCGAACTGCGCGAGCCGCAGGACTGGATCGACAT
>CAZBKC010000162.1:0-7271 GCA_964492345.1 uncultured Steroidobacter sp.
TCCGCCAGATGCTGCCGCATGCGCAGGAAGCAGCGCGCGAGATCGGTGTCGATCCGAACGCGCTGCTGGCGCAGGCTGCGCTGGAAACCGGCTGGGGCAGGTCAGTGCCGTGCAACGGCGCGGGCGACTGCAGCTACAACCTGTTCGGCATCAAGGCAGGCAGCAGATGGGAAGGCGCCACCGTGAATGTGCCGACGCTCGAATTCGAAGACGGCGTGGCGGTGCGCAAGGTGGATCGCTTCCGTTCGTACGAGTCGCCGGCCGACAGCTTCAGGGACTACGCACGGCTGATCCGCAGCAACCCGCGTTACGAAGGCGCGCTGAACAAGGGATCGGACGTGATGAGCTTCGCTGCAGCACTGCAGGACGGCGGGTATGCCACCGATCCCGCTTATGCACAGAAGATCGCAAACGTGGCACGCGAAGTACGCAGTCTCAAGATCGCCGACGCCGCGCCGATCTCCACCGGTGGAGGAGTGTGATGAGCACTGATGCGGTGCGCGCTGCGCACATCCCCTCACCCCGGCCCTCTCCCCAGGGGAGAGGGAGTTTCCGTCACCTCTCCCTTGGGGAGAGGTCGCGCACAGCGCGGGTGAGGGGCAAGAGGGCGCCAGCCCGATCTTCACCATCCGCTATCCGCCATCCGCTATCCGCTTCAGGTTCCAACCATGGCTGATCTTCTTTCCACCAGTATTTCCGGCCTGATGGCATTCCAGCGTGCGCTGGATACCACCAGTCACAACATCACGAACGCCAATACGGTCGGCTACAGCCGGCAGTTGACGGAGTTCATGACGCGCAATCCGCAGGAAGCGGGCAATGGCTGGATGGGCAACGGCGTCGACGTCAGCACCATCAAGCGTGCCTACGACGATTTTCTGGCCAGCCAGAGCCGCAGCGCATCGAGTTCGTACAACCAGTTCAACACGTATGCGACCCAGGCGAGTCGTGTCAGCAACCTGCTGGGCAATACGACAACGGGTCTGACCGCATCGCTGCAGAAGTTCATCAACGCCTTCCAGGCGGTCGCCGACACGCCGACGTCCACGCCGGCGCGCCAGACGCTGCTGAGCGAGGCATCCACGCTGATGCAGCGGCTGCAGAGCTACGACGAGAGCCTGCGCAGCTTCGACTCGCAGGTGAATGCACAGATCACGACGGAAGCGAATTCGATTTCCTCGCTGGCACGCAGCATCGCCAAGCTCAATCAGGAAATCACCGGTGCCTACGGCCGTACCGGCCAGCCGCCGAACGATCTGCTCGACCAGCGCGACCGCCTGATCGACGAACTTGCCACGCATGTGAACGTCAGCGTGGTCGAACAAAGCGACAACTCGCTGAATGTGTTCATCGGCAACGGCCAGCCGCTCGTCGTCGGCCAGACGTACGGCCAGGTCGTCGCCACGGCCGATCCGTTCGATCCGACGCGCAACGTGCTCTCGTTCCGGACGCCGAGTTCGACCATCGACATCACGAAGAGCCTCAACGGCGGCACGCTGGGAGGGATGCTGGAGTTCCGCTCGCAGATGCTGGACCCCGCGCGCAATTCGCTCGGGCGGCTTGCTGCCGGTCTTGCCGAAGTCGTCAATGAACAGCACGGCGCGGGCATGGACCTGAACGGGCAGCTCGGCAAGGACTTCTTTGCGACGGGCCTGGCGCGTGTGCTGTCGCATTCGGCCAATACCGGAACCGGATCTATCACGGCGCAGCGCATCGATGGTGCCGCCGGCGCTCTGACGACGTCCGACTACCTGATGGTCAATACGACCAGCGGCTGGTCGCTGCGACGCGCGGACACGGGCGCCACGGTGCCCATGACGGGCACGGGCACCGCAGGCGATCCGTTCGTCGCGGAAGGCATTTCCATCGTCGTCGCGCCAGGCGCCGACGTCGGCGACCGCTTCATGATCAAGCCGACGGCCGAAGCGGTGAGCGGCATGCAGTTGCTGATCTCGAATCCCGCCGAAGTGGCCGCCGCGGCGCCGATACGCTCGGGTGTCGGCACCGGCAATACCGGCACCGGCACGATCTCGGCAGGCGAAGTGCTCAATGCCGGCAACGCGGCGCTGCGCCTGCCTGTGAATATCACGTTCACGAGCGCGACCCAGTACACGATCAGCGGCGATCCGACCGTCTATGACTACACGCCGGGCGCGAACATCGACGTCAACGGCTGGCGTGTGCAGATCGACGGCACACCGGCGGCGGGCGACAGATTCGAGATCCGCGACAATGTCGGCGGCAGCGGCGACAACCGCAATGCGCTGAGGCTCGCATCGATCCTCAATGAACCCGTACTCAACAACGGCACGGCGTCCCTGAGCGCCGCCGTCGGCCAGTTCGTCGGCGACATCGGCGTCAAGACCAACCAGGCCCAGGTATCGAGCGCAGCGCAGAAGGTGGTGTTCGACGAAAGCGTCGATTCGCTGCAGTCCGTATCGGGCGTGAACCTGGACGAGGAGGCCGCGAACCTGGTGCGCTACCAGCAGGCCTACATGGCCGCCGCACAGATGATTCGCGTCGCCGATACGATCTTCCAATCCGTGCTCGAAGCGACGAGGGGATGATGATGAATTCGAGGCTGGGGGCCGGAGGCTGGAGACTGGAGGTCAGAAGGGCACTGCCGCTTCGAGCCTCTTTCTCTGGTCACGCCGCTCTCCGGTCCCCAGCCCCCAGCCCCCAGCCCCCAGCCATCCGTATTTCGGCTCCAGCCTAGCGAAGCGACACCCATGCGCCTCTCCACCCAGTCCTATTACAGCCGTTCGATCGCCGCCATGCTCGACCAGCAGGTGGCGCTGTCAAAGATCCAGAACCAGGTTGCCAGCGGCAGGAAGATCAGTTCGCCCGCCGACGATCCGATCGCGGCCGTGCACATCATGGAACTCGAGCGCAGCAAGCAGGAGTATGCGCAGTACGAGAAGAACAGCGCGCTGGCGCGCAACCGGCTCAATCTGGAAGAGGGTTCCATCGCCGATGCGGGCACGGTGCTGCAGCGGGTTCGGGAGCTGATCCTGCAGGCATCGAACACGGGCACGCTGACCGATCGGGACCGCGAATCCATTGCGGTGGAACTGCAGAGCCGCCTGGAGCAGATGCAGGACATCGGCAACCGCAAGGACGGCAACGGCGAGTATCTGTTCGCCGGCTTCTCGACGCTCACGCAGCCGTTTGCCGGTGCATCGAGCGGCAACGTCGTCTATTCGGGCGATCAGGGGGCGCGGCTGCTGCAGATCGGCCCTACTCAGCGGGTCGCTGACAGTCACTCCGGCTTCGACGTTTTCATGAAAATGCCTGCCGGCAACGGCACGTTCTATACGCAGGTCGCGGCAATGAACACGGGCAGTGGTTCCATCAGCGTCGGCTCGGTCGCCAATCCGTCAGCCTGGGTGCCGGACGACTACACACTGACGTTCACCGGCGCGACCACCTGGGAAGTCACCGACACCGCAACGCCCACGCCGAACGTGGTCGCCAGCGGCACGTACACCTCTGGAGAACCCATCGACATCAATGGCGCGCGCGTGGTGATCAGCGGCACGCCCGCGGCAGGCGATTCGTTTTCCATCAATCAGGATCGCGGCGAGGATGTCTTCAGGATGATCGACCGCGTCATCGACGCCCTGCGTCAACCCGCGCAGACGCCGGCGGCCACGGCTCAACTGACTTCCACCCTGGAGCGATCGCTGCAGCAGGTCGACCAGGCATCGGACCATCTGCTCGGCATCCGCAGCCAGGTCGGCGCGCGGCTGTCGGCGATCGAGACCGCCGATTCCTCGCGGGAAGACGTGAACATCGATATCGCGAGCGCCCTGTCGAACCTGCAGGACCTCGACTACGCCGAGGCGCTGGCACGCATGAACCAGCAGATGGTCGGCCTGCAGGCCGCGCAGCTCTCCTATTCGCAGATCTCGCAGCTGTCGCTGTTCAATTATCTGCGCTGATCAAAGACGCGGAATTTCACACAGAGATCACGGAGATCACAGAGGCAAGAAGATCAAGGAGAAATTTCTCTGCTCCGCGTTACCCCGTGTGCCCCGTGGAGATTCTTCATTCCGAACTCTGTGCCCTCTGTGATCTCCGTGTGAAATTCTTTTCCCGACTTCTTCACGACACGCTTCACGGTTTGACCGTAACTCCAGCCTGCCATCCGCCTGTCACCGCCATTTACCGTGACCGCATCCACACTTTCCAACGATCGCCATTGCCCCTCTCAAGTTCGTCCCGCGGCCACCGATACAGCCCTTGAAACAGCAATCCGGCGCACATCACGCCGCCAGTGCTGAAATGAGAGCCGAGGACGGGCGTCCCGGCAAAGTAGTTACCAGGAGTTTCTTTCATGGCACTTGTTATCAACACGAACGTGATGTCGCTGAATGCTCAACGCAACCTCACGACATCGGGCAACCAGCTTGCCCAGTCCCTGCAGCGCCTGTCGTCGGGCCTGCGCATCAACAGCGCGAAGGACGATGCTGCCGGCCTTGCGATCTCCGATCGCATGACCACGCAGATCAGCGGCCTCAACCAGGCTGCCCGTAATGCCAACGACGGCATTTCGCTGGCGCAGACCACGGAAGGCGCGCTCCAGGAAGTGACCAACAACCTGCAGCGCATCCGCGAACTGGCCGTGCAGTCGGCCAACGCGACCAACAGCGACAGCGACCGCGCCGCTCTGAACCAGGAAGTGCAGCAGCGTATTTCGGAAATCACCCGTATCGCCGCGCAGACCTCGTTCAACGGCCGCAAGGTGCTCGACGGCTCGTTCGGCAATGCCACGTTCCAGGTGGGCGCCAACGTGGGTGAGACCATTGCCCTGTCCATGGACGCCAACATCAGCGCCAGCGCCATCGGCCAGGTCACGAGCGCGACCGCGGCGAGCGGCAACACGCTTGCCAGCCTGTTCACGACTGGCGGGACGGCGGGTACCGTCGCCGCAGGCGCCGTAAGTAACGCCGAATTAGCGGTGGAGTTCACCATCAATGGCACCGTCAATGTGGCCATCGGTGCTGAGGTCGGCCGCACCCTGTCGGATTTGGAGACTCAGGTCAACGCCGCGCTCGCCGGTCAGGGCTACACGGTTTCCGAAAGCGGTAGTGGTCTGAGCATCGCTGCCACCACTCCAGGCGCCAATCCGATGACGCTGACTGGCTTGAACAATATCAGCTTCGGTACAGTCACTGAAGGTACCGCTGGTACTCCGCAGGCTCTGGATCTTTCCGGCGCCGGCGATGAGCTGACGATTCAGGTTGGCAGCGGCGACGTGGTCACGCTCAACGGCACCTATGCCAACGAGGCGGCACTGGTGGCGGCCATCAACAACAGCGTGACGGGAGCCTCGGCGTCCATCGTGGGCGGCAATCTGCAGATCACCGCGAACGAGAACCTGACCTTCGGCGGCGGCGCTGCTGGCGCCACTGTTCTGGATCTTGCGGATGCCACGGCGGCTCCCGGCGCTTTCCTGAGCGGGCAGAACGTCAACACGGTGGCCGATGCCAACAGCACCATCCAGAGCGTCGACGCCGCACTGACCTCGGTCAGCGATCTGCGCAGCACGCTGGGCGCCATCCAGAACCGCTTCCAGTCGGTCATCAACAGCCTCCAGGCGGTGTCCGAGAACCTGTCTGCTTCGCGCAGCCGCATTCTCGACACGGACTTCGCGGCTGAAACGGCGGCTCTGACCCGCGCCCAGATCCTGCAGCAGGCAGGTACGGCGATGGTGGCGCAGGCCAACTCGGCTCCGCAGAACGTGCTGAGCCTGCTCCGCGGTTGATCCGCTGGGCAACGGCAGGTGGTGCAGGTCGCAAGACTCACATCGCCTGCCGGTTTTGAATGATTCGATGTGACCCGCAGCGGCGTTGCCGCTGCGGGTTCACTTACAGGAACCACTATGGCACTGGTCATCAACACGAACGTGATGTCGCTGAACGCTCAGCGCAACCTCACGACGTCGGGTGGTCAGCTTGCACAGTCGCTGCAGCGCCTGTCGTCGGGGCTGCGCATCAACAGCGCCAAGGACGACGCCGCGGGCCTGGCGATCTCGGATCGCATGACCACGCAGATCAGCGGTCTCAACCAGGCTGCGCGCAATGCCAACGACGGCATTTCGCTGGCGCAGACCACTGAAGGGGCATTGCAGGAAGTGACCAGCAACCTGCAGCGCATCCGCGAACTGGCCGTACAGTCGGCCAATGCCACGAATTCCGACAGCGATCGTGCGGCACTCGATCAGGAAGTGACGCAGCGCATTGCTGAAATCGACCGTATCGCCAGCCAGACCTCGTTCAACGGCCGCAAGGTGCTGGACGGTTCGTTCGGCGGCGCGACTTTCCAGGTTGGTGCCAACGTCGGTGAAACGATTTCCCTCGCGCTGACCTCGAGTGTGAAGGCGACGGATGTCGGTCAGATTGCGACAGCGACGGGTACGGCCGATCTGAACACCGTATTCACGACCATCAATCCGGGCGTCATTACCGGCGGCGCCTTCGATTCCCTGGGCATGAACCCATCCCCGGGATCGTGGGTCATCAATGGTACGGATTTCGGCGGCCATCTATATGCAAACGTCCAGGCGCTGGGCGCTGCAATCGAGGCGGGAGTCCCCGGACTGGAGGTTTACTTCAACGACGCCGGCGGCGGTGCCGTGTCCATGACACTGGCCAATTCGACGACCAGCCCGATCAGTTTCTCTGGAATTGCGACGGGCCTGTTCGGTTCTGTATCGAGCATACCTGCGGGTACGCCTGGCGGTGCAGGTGCGGCGAACATCGGTGCCTTCAGCATCCAGGTCGGCAATAACGACGCGGTGAATTTTTCCGCCGCCACCTATGCTGACTCGCAGGCCCTGGTCGACGCCATCAACAGCAAGGTGTCCGGCGCTTACGCCTCGGTCGATGCGAACCATCATCTGGTCATCACTGCGGGTGATGCGCTGACCATCAGCGGCGCTGGTGCGACGACATTGGGCATCGCCAGCGCTACGGCGAACGGTTCTCTCAACGGCCAGAACGTGAAGGATGTTGCCGGCGCGAACTCGACGATCTTCAGCGTCGACGCAGCACTGACCTCGGTCAGCACCCTGCGCAGCTCGCTGGGCGCCATCCAGAACCGTTTCCAGTCGACGATCAACAGCCTCCAGGCGGTGTCCGAGAACCTGTCTGCCTCGCGCAGCCGCATTCTCGACACGGACTTCGCGGCTGAAACGGCCAGCCTGACGCGCGCCCAGATCCTGCAGCAGGCAGGTACGGCGATGGTGGCGCAGGCCAACTCGGCTCCGC
>CAZBKC010000163.1:0-7223 GCA_964492345.1 uncultured Steroidobacter sp.
GTAAGCTGATAATCCCGACCAGAGCCATGTCACAACGAAATGTAAAGATCCTTGGGCAGCAGGTGGACGGAATGACGCCGGAGCAGGCGATCCCTTACCTGTTGAAAAGCCTGCATCATTTGCTGCGCGGGGTGGTCGAGGAGCGGCTGCGCGAAGAGCGGCTGGAAATGTCGTTCGCCCATTTTGCCGCCCTGTACATGCTCGAATCCGAGCCCGGAATCGCGGGTGCCGAGATTGCCCGCCGCTGTTTCGTCACATCGCAGACCATGAACACCATCCTGCGGCGACTGGAGGCGGACGGTGCCGTCGTGCGCCGGCCGAATCCGGGAAACTCCCGGGCGGACAGCTGGAGTCTCAGCGACGGCGGACGCAAGCGCCTGAACCGGGCCAAGATCGTCGGTGAGGAGGTCTGGGCGCGACTGTTGTCGGCGCTGAAGGCGAGCGAGGTAACGCAATTGCAGCAATTGCTGCAGAAATGCGTGCAGGGATTCGATGGTGCGACTGGAATGGCAGAGCCAGTGAAGCGGGCGCGTGTTGCGACGAAGGGCGCGGCGCGGCGGCGCCAGACGGCGGCCGCTGTGCGCGGCCGCGCCTGAGCGAGGCAGATCAGCCCTGCAGAGCGGGAAGACGATCAGCGTGTCAGTACCCTGGTTTCGGCTTCGCGTCCCAATGCGAGGAGCCTGAATTGCGAGCCGGAGCTTTCGATCAGCGTGACCGATGCGTGATCGGGACGAAAACACACAACGCTGTCGGATTGGCGTGCCGCTGCGACCACGGCATTGATGGCGATGAAATGGGTGAAGATGACGCTGTCGTCCGGCAGGGCGGCGAGTGACCCGAGCAGTGATTCGCGCCAGGCGAGATAGTCCGGCGAGCCCGGGGGCGATGACGCCTGCAGGTCTTTCCATGTTCCCTGCATGCCGCGATTCAGCCATTCGCGACGCGCCTGCGGGTCCAGGGGCGGTGCGGGAATTTCCGCCACCGGCGCAAAGACCCGCGCTGACTGTTGCCACATCTGTTCGAGCGGCTGTGCGGTTTCGCGACAACGGCGCATCGGGCTCGACAGCAGCGCGATAGGTGCCACCGTCGTCGCGAGGACGCTCGCGGTCGCGCGCGATTGCTCGATACCGGACTGATCGATGCCCGGGTCGGGATCTTCTCCCCAGGCGGCTGAAGGTCGTGCGTGTCGAACGAGGAAGAGTTTTGGCATGTGCTCGCAGGAAGGCGGTGCGGCCCCCTTCCATCATCCTTGAAGCGATCGATCCCTGACGGTTCTACCTGGTGTTGACGGGGGCGAAAACATCGACGGACAGCGTGACGGTGCGGGACTCGTTATTGCCGAGCGCGCCAACGCCCACCACCTTGCGCGCGACTTCCTCGCCCCTGTCGTTACGAATGGATACGACCACCGAGTATTCCCATGCGGCGCTGGCCGGAGGATTGCGAAACGATCCTTCGACCCGCAGCGCCGAGAAACTCGGCTGCGCCCGCCGGTCGACGATCGCCTTCGGATCGAAGCGCAGATGGTGATGGCATCCCGGGCAGATGGCAGCGCTTTCGAGGATCGTGGCCTTGCAGTGCGGGCAGATCCTCGTCTTTCCGGGTGCCGCGACGCGGCTGTTCATGGAACGGGGATCAGGTCTTGGGTTTCTCGTCCCAGCCGAATTCGGCGCGACCGCGCATGCGCGAGCCCGCAGCGACCGTGAGCGAGCCGGCTTTCAGATCGCCGTTGAGCACGCCGG
Organism: uncultured Steroidobacter sp.; assembly: GCA_964492345.1. Classification (GTDB taxonomy): domain Bacteria; phylum Pseudomonadota; class Gammaproteobacteria; order Steroidobacterales; family Steroidobacteraceae; genus Steroidobacter. The sequence goes on from CAZBKC010000163.1 coordinate 1,743, forward strand.
TCTGCAGCAGTTCGACACGCGAGGCTGCATCGATGTTGCCTTCGAGTTCCCCTCCGACGATTACCGCGTGAGCGCGAACGCCGCCCGTCAGGTGGGCGCCGGATTCGATGGTGAGGTTGCCCTGCACATGCACATCGCCCTTGAAACTGCCGGCGATGCGCACGTGACCGCTGCCTTCGATCTTGCCTTCGATCGTCAGTCCCGCCGCGATCACGGATTCCTTTCCTGCTCCCGCATCAGCACGCGGCGACGCACTGGCTCGCGTCGGTTCGGCGACAGCGGCGACCGGCGAGGAGGTCTTGTCAGGTTCCCTGGCTGCAGGATCCGGCCCGCTCTGTTCCCGACCATACTGGTCTTTCCACAACGCCATGACGAACCTCCTGTGGGTGAACTTCGAGAGCGGTCGTGGGACCGCCGAAGGGTAAATACACAGCGAGGGCGCGGAGTGTCAAATAACTCGACACCCTGTCGTCTATGGCAGACGGAGTTCGGAAGAAAAATGAATGAGGGGAGGAAGTGATGAATGGGGGGAGGAACGATGCTCCGCCGCCCGCAAGAACCGGCCGGGACCGGCGGGCTCTCGCGGGATGACCGCTCGATCAGTTCTGGCTGTCGATCGCAAACATCAGCGTCATGACCAGGATGCTGATCAAGAATGCGGTGTAGATGATTTCCATGGAACCTCCTCTATTGCTATGCATCATTTTGCGATGCAGCATAACAGTTTATTGTTTAAGGTCAATTAATTAAGACACGTATTGTTGCGATGCAATTGGATCGTATGAGTGGCGGCGGAAAAGCCCTCTGAGCGCCGCTGTCCGTACAAGTCCCCGCGCGGCGTGCTACAGGGTGCGGCGTATATTCCTCGGCGCAGATCGGGCCCGAGACCCGTTCGAGAACACACGGGGGAAGTCGAGATGTTGAAGCTCAACGTCAACGGTCAGGCTCACGAGGTCGACGTCGCGGACGACACACCCTTGCTCTGGGTGCTGCGCGACACGCTGGGGATGACCGGTACGAAGTACGGCTGCGGCATGGCGTTGTGCGGTGCCTGCACGGTTCATATCGATGGTGTGGCCACCCGCGCATGCACCACGCCGGCAAGCGCAGCGACCGGCAAAGCCGTCACGACGATCGAGGGCCTGGCGGCCGATCGCAGTCATCCGGTGCAGAAAGCGTGGATCGAACTGGATGTGCCGCAATGCGGCTACTGCCAGTCCGGCCAGATCATGTCAGCAGCCGCGTTGCTGGCCAGGACACCGGCGCCAAGCGATGCCGATATCGACACTGCCATGGCGGGCAATCTGTGCCGCTGCGGCACCTATGTCCGCATCCGCAAGGCCATTCATCGAGCAGCGGAACTGACCGCAGGGAAGGAGGGCTGATCATGTCGCTCGACAATGAAATCGAAGTCCCCGGCCCGCAAAGCACGAATCCGTCGGCGCAAACACATGATGAATTTTCCCGTCGCCGCTTCCTGAAATCCGTGACTGCGGCTTCCGGCGGCCTGGTCATAGCGATGTATCTGCCGGGCTGCGGCAAGCCGGAAAACGCAGCCAGGAGCGCGGGCCCCGTAAAGGTCGTGGAAGCGAATGCATGGCTGCGCATCGGCACCGACGGCGCAATTACCGTGCTCTGCGATCGATCGGAGATGGGGCAGGGCGTTTACACGGCGCTGCCGACACTGATCGCCGAGGAACTGGGCGTTGCCCCGGCAAGTGTGCGGGTGGAATTCGCGCCGCCGGGTGCTGCGTACGTCAACAGCCTGCTCGGCGCGCAAGTGACAGGCGGCAGCACGAGTGTGCGCGATGCATGGGACAAGCTGCGTATGGCGGGTGCGGAAGCCCGCGAGCGGCTGGTTGCCGTCGCGGCGGAGCAGTGGAGCGTGCCGGCATCGCGTTGTTCCGTTGAAGATGGCTATGTCGTCTTCACCAGCCGCAGGGCGCCGTTCGGTGAACTTGTCGAAGCGGCCGCGGCGTTGCCCAGGCCGGCGAACGTGCAGCCCAAGGCGCGCGATGCGTGGCGCTTCATCGGCAAGCCGCACAAACGCCTCGATACGGCGTCGAAGGTGGATGGCAGCGCACAGTTCGGTATCGACGTGCGTCTGCCGGGCATGCTGTATGCGGCGCTGGCGCAATCTCCAGAGCTGGGCGCAACTGTCGAGAGCTTCGATGCCGAAAAGGCGAAGGCCATGCCCGGGGTGCGGCACGTTGTCCAGACAGCCTCCGGCGTGGCGGTCGTGGCGGACAGCTGGTGGCAGGCAAAGCAGGCGCGCGATGCGCTGGCCATCCGGTGGAAGTCGGGGTCGAACTCGAAGCTCAGCAATTCAGCCATCTACGCAGGCCTGAAATCTGCCGCCAAGGACAAGGGCAGGGAGGTCCGCAGCGACGGTGACGCGGATGCCGGTCTGCGCGCCGCGACGAAGCGCATCGATGCCGTGTACGAGCTGCCGATGCTTGCGCACGCGACGCTGGAACCGCAGAACTGCACGGTCGAATTCAAGGACGGCAACTGCCATGTCCATGCACCGACCCAGGTGCAGCAGTTCGCACAGGGCGCCGCTGCGCAAGCCGCGGGCCTTCCGGTCGAGAAGGTGTTCGTGCACACGACTTTTCTCGGCGGCGGTTTCGGCCGGCGTCTCGACGTGGATTTCATCCCGGCGGCCGTGGAATGCGCCAAGGCTGCCGGCAAGCCGGTGAAGCTGCTGTGGACGCGCGAAGACGACTTCGCGCACGACAAGTATCGTCCGCCGGCGCGCAACACCTGCGCCGCAGCGCTCGATGCGCAGGGCAATCTCACGACGTTCAAACTGCAGCTCGTTGCCCCCTCGATCACTTCGCGCTGGGCGCCGGCGGTCGTGAAGGACATCGTCGACCCCTTTGCGATCGAGGCCGCGCACAACTATCCGTATGCGGCGACGAATGTCCGCGTCGACTACGTGCAGCATGAGATCGGCATCGATGTGGGTTACTGGCGGTCGGTCAGTCACGCACTCAACTGTTTCACGGTCGAGAGCTTCATGGACGAGATCGCGCTGGCTGCCGGCAAGGATCCTTACCAGTTCCGGCACGATCTGCTCGACAAGCAGCCGCGCTGGCAGACGGTGCTGGATGCCGCAGCCAAGAAAGCGCAATGGGGACGCGCGCCTGCAGGTCGCCATCAGGGCATCGCGTTGATGTCGGGCTACGACACGTATCTGGCGCAGGTGGCCGAGATCTCCATGGAAGGCGACAAGCTGAAGGTCCACAGGATCGTCTGTGTGATCGACTGCGGCCAGATCGTGAATCCGGACATCGTGCGCGCCCAGGCCGAGGGCAGCATCATTTTCGGACTGACCGCGGCGCTGTACGACGAGATCAACATTGCGGCCGGCAAGGTGAAGGAGACGAACTTCCACGAGTATCGCCTGATGCGCATCAACGAGACGCCGGCGGTCGAGGTCTATTTCATCGAGAGCGAAGAGAAACCCGGCGGAATGGGTGAGCCCGTGGTCGCGCTGGTCGCACCGGCGCTCTGCAATGCGATCTACGCAGCGACGCGCAAACGTCTGCGGAGCTTGCCGATCGCGAAGCGGGGGATCAGTGTCTGAGGCGACTGGCTGCTGGCGACTGGCCAGAGGCGCTGCCGCATTTTCTGGCCAGCTGCCAGTAGCCAGCTGCCAGTAGCCTTCTTCAGCAACACCGCTGCACGCCGCTCCATTTGTTCTGCTGCTGCCGCAGATAGAAATCGCGTCGGTTGAGCGGCGCGCGACCGGCATGCGCCGTGCGATGGTGATGCAGGTAGCGCTCGTAGGCGTCGTCGGTCGCCAGCTCGCGCAGAAACCGCCAGAGCGATTGCAATCGGGATTTCATGTGCGGCCCTCCATCACGACGGCCGGCGCTTCCGAACTCGGCAGCACGGGCAGACCGCGGGTGACGCGCCGCGCTATGCGCAGCATGTCGGCAATCACCACCCAGAGGATCACAGTGAGCAGGATCGCCAGCACCGCATCGAGGCGCTGATTGAAGATCAGCTGCGGTGCCACCGCCGCCTGTTCCGGACTCAGCGCCCCTGCTGCGAGCGTGTTGGCCAGCTGATCGGCTGCGGCCAGAAAGCCGATACGCGGGTCGGCCGAAACGATCTTTTCCCAGGTCGCCGCCGTGGTGATCACGGCAATCCAGGCCAGCGGCGCTGCGGTCACCCAGGCATAACGCAGTTGTCCCTGCTTGATCAGGATGCCGGTCGCGACCGACAGCGCGATGCCGGCGAGCAGCTGGTTGGCGATGCCGAACAACGGCCAGAGGATGTTGATGCCGCCGTTGGGGTCGACGACGCCGATGTAGAGGAAGTATCCCCAGCCCGCGACGACCAGTGCACTGGAAATCAGGATCGAGGGATACGACGACGTTTCGCCCAGCCGCTTCGAGAAGTGGCCGAGGAGGTCCTGCACCATGAAGCGGCCCACGCGCGTGCCCGCATCGAGCGTCGTCAGAATGAACACGGCCTCGAACATGATGGCGAAGTGATACCAGAGGGCCAGCATGCCCTGTCCGAAGGCGGACGAGAGAATGCTCGCCATGCCGACCGCGAGCGAAGGTGCGCCGCCTGTGCGCGCAAACAGCGTCGACTCGCCCATGGCTGCGGCCAGCGAGTTCATCTGTTCGACCGTGACCGGAAATCCCCAGCCGCTGATCGTTGTCACAGCGGCCTCTGCTGTTGCACCGACCACGCCGGGCGCGCTGTTGATTGCGAAGTAGACGCCAGGATCGAGCAGGGCCGCCGCGATCATCGCCATGATGGCGACGCACGACTCCAGCATCATGCTGCCGTAGCCGATGAGACGCACATCGGTTTCGTTGCCGATCAGTTTGGGCGTCGTGCCGCTCGATACCAGCGCATGGAAGCCCGAGATCGCGCCGCAGGCTACCGTGATGAAGACGAATGGAAAAAGCGCGCCACCGAAGATCGGGCCGCTGCCGTCGATGAATTGCGTCAGCGCCGGCATTTTGAGATCGGGCCGCATCACGATCACTGCAAATGCCAGCAGCAGCACCGTGCCGAGCTTGAGGAATGTCGACAGGTAGTCGCGTGGTGCCAGCAGCAGCCACACGGGCAGCACCGCAGCGATGAATCCGTAGCCGATCACGAACGCGGCGAGCGCGCGTCCGTCCAGATCGAACCACGACCGCAACGTCTCGTGTTCATTCAGCAGGCCGCCACCGACCACGGCGCCGAGCAGCAGTGCGACGCCGATCAACGAAGCTTCCAGCACGCGGCCGGGTCGGATGTTGCGCAGATAGAATCCGATGAGCACGGCGATGGGGATCGTTGCGAACACCGTCGAGGTGGCCCAGGGGCTGTGCTTCATCGCGTTGACGACGACGAGTCCGAGTACGGCGATCAGGATCAGCATGATCGTGATCGTGCCGATCATCGCGGCGTAGCCCCCGATCGGACCGAGTTCGTCGCGCGCCATCTGGCCGAGGCTGCGCCCATTGCGAC
>CAZBKC010000164.1:0-7210 GCA_964492345.1 uncultured Steroidobacter sp.
GCCGGAGGTGGTATCGCATCCTCTGGCATCCTCGCCGATCATCACTGTCGTGCCATTGGCTGGAACGACAAGCCGATCGAAGGGCTGTACGTCGCCGGCAACTCACAAGCGCGGCTCGACAATGGCGCAATCATGCAGAGCGGGCTGACCAATGCCCGCGGTATGACCCATGGGTATCTCGCCGGGCTCCATGCGGCTGGTCGGCCGAGCGAACTGCTGCAACGAGAGATCGAGCGTCGGCGCCTGTAGAGGTCTGCATGATCGAAACACAGCATTCGGTGACGATCGAAGTGCCGATTGAGCGTGTCTGGACCTACGTTCGCGACATCCGTCGCTGGGCGAATCTGTTTCCCGGATGTCGCGAATGTACGGTCATCGATGATCATGACTCGCGCTGGATCCTGAAGGTCGGTGCCGGCGGCATGGTTCGCACGGTCACCGCATTGGTCCATGTGGATCGGTGGGATGGGCCGGAACGAGTCGACTTCTCGTTCAAACTGGAAGGCGACCCCGTGACGGGTAGCGGTTCCTATGTCGCTTCCCGCGTCGGTGCCCAGCAGACGCAGATCAGCCTGAACGTCAGGGTTGCGGGTACCGGTTCCATGGCGCCTCTTTGGGAAGCGATGAGCAAACCCTTGTTGCCGCAACTGGCCAGGTCCTTTGCCACGCAGCTCAAGGTCGAGATCGAACGCGAAACAAGCTCCGCCGATGCGTCGCCATTGACCGTCGACGCGGCGACCCCATCGCTTGTACGACGGTTTGCTCACCGGGTACGAAACGGATGGCGGGCCATCCTCGCGCTATTTGCAGGCAGGCGTCAGCCTCTCTGAGCGTTTGTCCATTCTGAAATATCCGAGACGACGAATCATGAAATGCGAGCCAACGCGGACGCCTGAGCCGCAGGAAATCGACATCCCGGCAATCCGGGAGCGATACCGCCAGGAGCGCGACAAGCGACTGCGTCGCGAAGGTCAGCAGCAATATCTGAAGACGGAGGAAGACTACGCTGCGAGCTACGAGGCCGATCCTCACATGGACGTGCGCCCCCGAGCGCCACTCTCCGAGGACCTCGACGTTGCGATTCTCGGCGGCGGATTCTCGGGGCTGATGGCCGGTGTGCATCTGCGTAACGCAGGTGTGCAGAACTTCAGACATATCGAACATGCAGGCGACTTCGGCGGCGTGTGGTACTGGAACCGCTATCCCGGCATCCAGTGCGACAACGACGCGTACTGCTATATGCCGTTGCTCGAGGAAACCGGCTACATCCCGTCGAAGAAGTTTGCGGACGGCTATGAGATTCAGGACCACTGCCAGCGCATCGCGAAAAAGTACGGGCTGTACGAAGGCGCGCTTTTTCACACGTTGATCAAGGGGCTGCGCTGGGACGATTCGATCAAGCGCTGGCGAATTGCAACGAATCGCGGCGACGACATCCGTGCGCGCTTCGTCCTCATGTGCGGCGGTCCGCTCAATCGTCCGAAGCTGCCGGGCATCCCCGGCATGCACGACTTTCAGGGAAAGCTGTTTCACACGGCTCGCTGGGAGTATGACTTCACTGGCGGGAGCTGGCGCAATCCGGTGCTCGACAAGCTCGCAGACAAGCGCGTTGCGATCATCGGGACCGGTGCGAGCGCAGTCCAGGCCATTCCTTACCTTGGACGCTATGCCAAGCAGCTCTACGTCTTGCAACGGACCCCTTCGAGCGTGGACAAGCGCCCCAATCCACCGACGGATCCCGTCTGGGTGCAAAGCCTCAAACCAGGATGGCAGAAGGACAGGCAGGCGCATTTTCATCGGGCTGCCGTCGAGCGGCTCGGGCCCGGCGAAGAAGATCGGATCTGCGATATATGGACAGAGATCAATCGCAATCTGGCGGCCAAACTTGCGGCACAGGGGTGGCCTGAGCTGTCCATCGCGGAGTACATGGCCAGGCGTGAAGTCGAGGACTACCTCGTCATGGAGCGCATGCGGCGCCGGGTGGATTCGATCGTGAAGGATCGCGAGACCGCCGCGCTGCTGAAGCCCTGGTATCGCTTCCTGTGCAAGCGGCCCTGCTCAAACGACGATTACTACGAGACTTACAACCAGCCGAACGCGAAGCTGATCGACGTCTCCGCAACGAAGGGCGTCGAGCGCATGACGGCTCGAGGGTTTGTGGCCGACGGTAAGGAGTATGAGATCGACTGCTTGATCTGTGCCAGCGGCTTCGAGGTCACCAGCGACCTGGATCGGCGGTGGGGCATTTCCGTGATCGAGGGTCGCAACAGTCTTTCGTTGTACTCCTACTGGGCCGACGGCTATCGAACGCTGCACGGCACCATGACGCATGGATTTCCGAATCTTTTTTTCACCGGCTATCTGCAGGGCGGGTTCAATGCCACGACCACTGAGCAGTTCAGTCGTCAGGGATATCACATTGCCCACATCGTGAAGGAGGCGCTGCAACGCCGGCTCACCGTGGTCGAGCCCACCCTGGAAGCGCAGGAGGACTGGGTGAAGACGTTGCGTGCGAGTGCGATCGATCTGACGCAGTTCCAGCGCGAGTGCACGCCAAGCTACTTCAACAATGAAGGCTCGGACAAGATTCGCTGGTATCTCGGCGAATCGTACGGACCCGGATGGAATGCCTTCGAGCAGATGATGCTGGAGTGGCGGACGAAGGGTGACATGGCCGGCCTGGCTCTCGGAACCGAATAAGCGCCGCGGTGCTGTCAGGTTCGATGAAGTCGACCATTGGATCGCTGATGTTCGTGGAGTGACAATGTCCATTTCAAATTCACAGACTTCCGCTGTTCAACTCGATCTGAGCGATGTCGATCATCGTGTCGGTCAACTCGTCGGCGGCGGGCAACTCTGGGATCCTTGCTCGTCCAGCGACATCCGCCGCTGGGTGATGGCGATGGACTATCCCAATCCGATTCACTGGGACGAAGAGTTCGCGCGAGCGTCAAAGTTCGGCGGCCTGACCGCGCCGCAATCGATGGCCGTCGCTTTAGACTATGGGCATGGTTGCCAGCCCGCCTGCGTCGGCAGGATTCCGGGTTCGCACCTGATTTTCGGCGGCGAAGAATGGTGGTTCTATGGCGTGCGGCTGCGCGCGGGCGATCAACTGTTTCAGGAACGGCGCTTCCATGACTACAAGGTGACCGACACGAAATTCGCCGGACCGACCATGTTCCAGCGCGGCGATACGATTCATCGCAATCAGCACGGCGCGCTCGTCGCCAAGGAGCGCTCGACGTCCATCCGCTATCTCGCGGCCGAAGCCGGGAAGCGCGGCATGTTTGCGAATCAGTTGCCGCACAAGCCGAAGTGGACGCGGGCTCAGTTGCTCGAGATCGAGAAGGTTCGGCACGACTGGATCGCTTCCAACCGACTCGGCATCTCACCGCACTTCGATGCCGTGAAAGTGGGCGATAAGTTGACGCGGCGCGCGATCGGTCCCCACAGTATTGCGACGTTCGCCACCGAGTATCGCGCCTTCGTCTTCAACGCCTGGGGCAGCTATGGCTGGGTGGCGCCGGAAGGCGTCAAGGATCCCTGGATCAATCAAGACCCGGGCTGGGTCGAGGGTTTCGGCTTCGACGAAGAAGGCGCGAAGTTCGATCCGCGCAAGCGCGATGGCCTGTATGTCGGCCCGTCTCGTGGCCACGTGGATGACGAGCGAGCCGGCGAGATCGGCATGGCGCGAGCCTACGGCTATGGCGCGACCATGGGCGCATGGGTCACCGACTATCTCGCATACTGGGCCGGAAACGACGGCTTCGTGCGTCATGTGAAATCCTCGTTCCGAGGTCCGGCATTCGAAGGCGATGTGACCTTTTTTGAAGGCGAGGTCATCGACAAGCAGCCGGAAAGTCCCTGGGGCATGCCGCTGGTGGGGATCAAGCTGAAGCTCACCAACCAGGACGGCGGCGTGCTGGTCGATGCCACCGCCGAAGTTGAACTACCGATCGGCTGATCGAGCAGGTGAGTCACTGCCTGCCGCGAGCGGTCAGGATTGAATCGACATCGACACGAGGCACTACGATGAGCCAGCAGAACAAAGAAGTCGTCAAGAAGTTCATTGAGGCATTCAGCGACGGAGACGTCGAGTCTGCCAAGGCGTGTCTGGCGCCGGATGCGCAAACGGTTGCCAAAGGTTTTGGGAAGCTTTCTGGGCCCCGTCCCTATGAACTGATCGTCGCAACCACCGGCGCGTTCAAGAATCTGATTCCGACCGGCCTGCAACCGCAGTTCAAGAGCGTGACGGCCGAGGGTGACAGAGTCGTCGTCGAATTCGAGGGCAATGCAACGCTCGTCAATGGTGAGCCCTACTGCAACCAATACTGCATGGTGTTCACCCTGCGCGAAGGGAAGATCAAACTCGTCAACGAGTACTACTGCACGATCCTTGCCGACGAGAAGATTGGCCCCTTGCTCGCAGAAGTCGAGGCACGACGAGGCGCGTGACGCACTCGAAGATGGACAATGGAACCCGTCTGGAACGTTCTTCGAGAATAGCTAAGATGCGTCGTCATTTTTCGTTGGCAGCAGCCTCGGCGACGAAATCGTAGTTCGTGAAGTCGATGTTCTGCGCGCATACCGCGACGGCGCGATCACTCGAGTCACGAATCCCTGGCATTTTTCCGATAACGGATGGAATTGCGCGATCGAGCATCAACTGCCCGGCGTTTCAATGCGTTTCGGCTATCAGTACGCCCTGCCGCCTCAAGTGCTCCAGCAGGGCGCAGGTGTGCCATCGAAACCTGTTCCCCATATGACGCTGTGGTTGGTCCAGCCCTTCGACGGGTGGTGTTGCGGAACCCTTCCGTGCAACCACGCGCACAGTGCAGGTCCAAGAGGCGGCAGCAAGATTCAAGGGATGCATTGCGGTTCACTCCAGGCTGAGTGACCAGTGAGTAGCATCTGCTTGCAGTGACGGGTCGCGGTGCTCGTGCTTGAAGGTCCGCTCTTGGCCCGAATGGAGACCCGTTCTCCCACGCCGCAGCCGAGTAAGCTGCTACCGCGTGCCGACAGCTTTGCGCAATTCGTCTCCCACGTCTGGTATTGATGGGGGCCTGCCAGGACTGGGACCACGCATCGTTGAGCAAGGCTATAGTGGGGGTATCTGTCGTAGTAGTGACAGTGACAGCAAAGGGGGGAATCCATGCAATCCAAGGAAGCAAGCGCAAGGGACCCAAGGCCAACCGGCGTCGACGACATGTTCGAGGTCGGTGTAGATGAGATGCGGAAACTGCGAACCGATGAACTGGTGGTCGGACTCTGTGGCCCAATCGGTTCTCCATTGCACAAAGTGGCGATGAGCTTCAAGGAGGTCCTCGAACAGCGGTATGGGTATGAGTGCACTATCGTGCGGTTAAGCGCTGTCATAGAGGAGATGCGCGGCCCACTTGCAGAGACTCGTCGATTCGATCGGATTCAGAAGCTGATCGAAGCCGGAAATGAACTCCGACGACAGTTCGGAGCGAGTGTTCTCGCAGACATGGCAATTGGAAAAATCGCATTGGAGAGGGAGAAGGCCAAGAAAGTCGCGAATGCTCCTCGATACACAAATAGAAGGCGTTGCTACATTATCGATTCGATAAAGAACAACAACGAACTTGAGATACTGCGCCTGGTTTACCGGGACATGTTCCACTTTGTGGGTGTGTTTGCACCGCTTCATGTGCGGCAGGCGGAACTTGAGTCCGGCGGAATGTCACTGCCGGAGGTCTATCAGTTGATCGATCGCGACTCAGGCGAGGAGCTTGAACACGGGCAGACGGTTCGCGATACGTTTCCTCGAGCAGACTGTTTCGTGCGAGCGGGAATTGAGAACTCAGACATGAGCGAGCGGATTCAGAGACTGCTCGATCTCATCTTTCGAACGAAGGTCATTACACCGACGATTGCAGAGACCGCGATGTACCAAGCGGCTTCTGCCGCGGGGAACTCCGCTTGCCTTTCGCGGCAGGTCGGGGCCGCTATTACGGATGCAGCCGGTGAAATGCTGGCCATTGGCTGGAATGATGTGCCGCAATTTGGAGGAGGTCTGTACAAGAGCTCTGCCGTAGGCGGTGACAAGCGTTGCTTCAACTGGAAAGGTATCTGCCACAATGATGAAGAAAAGGATCTGCTTGCCGAGAAAGTGGTGACAGTACTGAGGGACGCCGGTTTGGTCGAAGGCGCGCAGGTTGGAAGAGCGATAGGGGCCTTAAGAGCATCACCAATCAGGGCGCTAATTGAGTTTTCGCGCTCGATACATGCGGAAATGCACGCTCTTTTGAGCGCGGGACATAGCGCAGGCGCGCGTATTCGCGGGGGCACCGTCTATTGCACAACATACCCGTGCCACTCATGTGCGCGACACCTAGTTGCGGCAGGCGTTCAGGCGGTCTATTACATTGAGCCATATCGCAAGAGTCAGGCCGTCAAGTTGCACGAGGATGCGATCACCGAGCATGAGGAAGCGGTGGGAAAGATGCGAATTCTGCCGTTCGACGGGGTCTCGCCATCGAGATTTCTGGAGTTCTTCCAGATGGCTGACCAGCCCAGGAAGCGGGAAGGGAAAGTGATTTCGCGGAACCCGTGTGACGCTGTACCCGTTAGCCACACGACGTTAGAATCAATCCCTGCCTTGGAAGGCCTTGTCATGCAGAGTCTCGTTGCACGCAAACTCATGAGAACGGATGGAGGGGAGAAATGAAGCGCGACAGACCGATCCAGGAATCCCTCCACTTCGCGCCATCGGAACAGAAGCCAGCCAGTGCTGTTTTGGTTGCAGGTAAGGAAAGGGCAAAGGTCCTGGACCTGAGCGCAAAGCGTGCACGAGCAAAAGAGAAAGAGTCAGTGACAGTGGCGCTAATCTCGGACGTCTGCGGCCGCGCAAGCCACCTTTCGGATGTGTTCGTAGAACGCAACCTTAAATAGGTGCGCTTGCGCGCGTGCTCGGAGGGATGCACGACATTCTCTGTGCCGGCCAATTCGGATCCGGCGAATCATGCAGTTATCGCAGCCAGAATGAGCCAACCTGACGCAATGCGATGCTCAGCAATGCCCGCCGCGTTACCTTGCCAGGCGGTCAGTTTTTGCTAACTGATCATCAGAGTTTGGCCAAAATGGCCAGACTTTGGTTTCATGCACACACACACCACCCAGCCAGGTCCTGCTGAGAGTGGTGGGCCCGCCAGGATTCGAACCTGGAACCAAGGGATTCACTCTGCCC
>CAZBKC010000165.1:0-7203 GCA_964492345.1 uncultured Steroidobacter sp.
ACTACAACTACCGCACCCGCGAGGAAGTCGCCGCCTGGCGCGAACGCTGCCCGATCAAGCGGCTGCGCGCGAAGCTCCTCGAAAGCGAGACGGCGACCGAGGCGGAGCTGGATGCCATCGTCGCGGAGGTGAAGACGCAAATCGCCGACGCCACGGAGGCCGCGCGGAAAGCGCCGTGGCCGGATGCCGCGACGGCGACGGATCACGTTTATGCCGCGCCCGCCGCCGCGCCTTTGCCAGAGCCGCCGCACGGGGATCGCGAGGTTACTTTCACCGCCGCGACCGTCGAGGCGCTCGACTTTGAAATGGCGCGGCAGCCCGGCATTTTCGTGCTCGGCGAGGGCATCGGCGCACGCGGCGGAAACTTCGCCACGACGCCCGGCTTTTTCGGCGCGGCCCGGCTGCGCGACACGCCGATCTGCGAGCGCGGCTTCACCGGCCTCGCGTGTGGCGCGGCGATGACGGGCACGCGTCCGGTCATTGATTTCATGTTCATGGATTTCCTGAACGACGCCTTCGGCGAAATCGTGAACCAAATCGCGAAGATGCAATACATGAGCAGCGGGCGGCTGCGAATGCCGGTGGTGCTGCGGGGCTGCATCGGCGCGGGGCACTCGGCGGCGACGCATCACTCCGCGAGTTATCACTCGATCTACGCGCACATCCCCGGGCTGCGCGTTGTCATGCCCGCGACCGCATACGATGCGAAGGGACTCTTCACCCGCGCGCTGCGCGGCGATGATCCGGTGCTCTTTCTCGAACATCGCGAACTGCTCGGCACGAAGGACGTGGTGCCCGTCGAGCCTTACGAGATCGAGTTTGGCAAAGCGCGGATCGCGCGCGAAGGCGAACACGTCACCGTCGTCGCGCTCGCGCTCATGGTTTCGCGCACGCTCGCCGCCGCCGCGCTGCTTGCGGAGGAAGGGATCGAAGCAGAGATCGTCGACCCGCGCACTGTCTCGCCGCTCGACCTCGACGCCATCCTCGCGTCCGTCGCAAAAACCGGGCGCCTGCTCATCGTGGATGAAACCTTCGGCCCATGCGGCCTCGGCGCGGAGATCGCGGCGCGCGTCGCAGACACCGGCTTCGACGACCTCGATGCACCGATCCGCCGACTCAACGGCGCCTTCGCTCCGACGCCCTACAGCCCATTACTCGAACGCGCCGTTGTGCCGCAAGTCGAGGACATCGCGCAGGCCATCCGCAATCTCATCGCCGAATAAACAATGGCCATCGAAATCACCGTCCCTCGGCTCGGTTGGAGCATGGAAAAAGGCACGTTTCTCGGCTGGCTCAAGGCGGACGGTGAGGCAGTGCAGCCGGGCGACTTGCTGTTCACTTTGCAAAGCGAGAAGGCTGCACAGGAAATCGAATCGCTGGACGCAGGCATCCTGCGCATCCCGCCCGATGCACCGCAGGCGGGCGAAGTCGTGAAGGTCGGCCAGCGGCTTGGATGTCTTGTGGAAGCAGGCGAAGCGATCGCTGATTTCGCAACAGCCGCGCCCGCCGTTTCGCCTCTTGTCGCGATGGAGGCGACGCCGACAAGAACCAATCACGCTCCCGCACTCAATGCGCGCACACGGACGCCCGCCAGCCCGCGCGCCCGCCGAGCCGCGGCGGAACTCGACGTGAATCTGGCGAACTTGAAGGCGACAGGATGTGGCGGGCGCATCCGCGAACGAGACGTGCGCGGCGTGGCGACGAATGGGCCCGCAAAATCATCGCCGTCCGGTCGCGATATACCGATCACTTCGCTGCGCCGCACCATCGCCGAGCGTCTGCTTCACAGCCTGCGTCATACCGCGCCCGTCACGATTCACTGCCGCGCGGATGCGACGCAACTCGTCGGCTTGCGCAATGAATTCAAAGCAGCGGACGGCGGCGGCTTCGTGCCGTCGTTCACTGACATCATCGCGAAGCTCACCGCCGTCGCGTTGCAACGTCACCCGCTGCTCGCCGCGCGTTGGGAAGGCGATCGTCTCGTGCTGCCCGAGGCGCTGCACCTCGGTATCGCGGTGGATACCGAGGACGGCTTGCTCGTGCCAGTCATCCGCGATGTGCAGTCGCTTTCGCTGGCGGAAATCGCCGTGCGTTCGCGTGAACTCATTGCCGCCACACGCGCCCGGCGCGTGAAGCCCGACGACCTGCAAGGCGGCGTCTTCACGATCACGAACCTTGGCGGGTTCGGCATCGAGGCGTTCACGCCGATCATCAATTTTCCCGAAACCGCGATCCTGGGCCTCGGCGCGATCCGCCGCGAAGCCGTGGCGCTGGACGGCGGCACTCTCGCGAGCCGCGAACAGCTCACGCTCAGCCTCACCTTCGACCATCGCATCCTGGACGGCGCGCCCGCCTCGCGCTTCTTGCAAACGCTCGCCAACAGTATCGGGAATCCCGCTGTCTCCCTCCTCACTGCTTCCGCGGCCAACGCTTTTCCATCATGAAATGTGACCTCGTCAATCAAGTCGCCCTTGTTACCGGAGCCGCCCGAGGCATCGGCAAAGCCATCGCGGATCGCTATGCGGCGAGTGGAGCCACGGTTTTTTATACGGATGTGGACAAGGCCGCGTTGGAGCAGGCGGCGGACGCAGGAGGAGGGCGCGCGCTGGGGCTGGATGTGACCGATCCTGCACAGATCGATGCGGCGATGAACGCGGTGATCGAGCAATGCGGGCAGCTCGACATCCTCGTGAACAACGCGGGCATCAATACCTTCGCGCATCGCGTGACCATCGATGAATTCCCGCGCCAAGAGTGGGATCGCATCATCGCGGTGGACCTCACAGGCCTTTATGAAGTCAGCGCGGCGGCGGCGAAAATCATGCGACGACAGAAGCGCGGCCGGATCATCAATATCTCGTCTATTGCGGGCCTTGTGCCGCTGCGATTGCAGTGCGCATTTACGGCGGCGAAGGCGGGCGTGAATAATCTCACGCGTGCCATGGCCATCGAGCTGGGGCGCGACGGCATCCTCGTCAATGGCATCGCGCCCGGCTCGACGATCTCGGAGGGAACACTTCAGCTTTTCTACGGGCCGGACGGGCAATTCCACGGGCAGGCTCAACGGATGCTCGATCACGTCCCGCTCGGACGCCCTGCCACGCCGAATGAAATCGCCGTCGCCGCGCTCTTCCTTGCCGACCCGGAAAACAGCTACCTCACCGGCCAGATCATCGCCGTCGATGGCGGGTGGACGGCGGGCTACCACCGCGATTTTTAGACCTGCATCACAAGCCACAAACCCACGCATCGCATGAACCATGAACACCCCCGTTTACAGCCCTCGACCCGCACTGATCGCCGCACTTTTCTCACTGCTTCCGCAATGGCGGCGGCTGCGGCTGCTGCCTCCGCTTTCGCGCGCGATTGGAGCGGCGCAGAACCCGTGCGTTATCCCGACCCGGATGTGCTGGTGCTCGATCCGCGGTTTGAAAAATACAAGATAGTCAATGCGCCGATCCAACGGCTATGGACAGGCGCTCTGTGGGCGGAAGGTGCTGCGTGGAATGGCGTCGGGCGGTATTTGCTGTGGAGCGATATTCCGAACAACCGGCAGATGCGCTGGCTGGAGGAAGACGGGCATATTTCCACGTTTCGTAGTCCGTCGGGGAACAGCAACGGGAGCACCTTTGACTGGCAGGGGCGGCAGATTTCCTGCGAGCACGGCGAGCGGCGCGTGGTGCGCCACGAGCACAATGGCATGCTGACCGTGCTCGCGAGTGAGTGGCAGGGGAAGCCACTGAATGCGCCGAACGATGTGGTGGTGCATCCCGATGGGGGCATCTGGTTCACCGATCCGGGTTATGGAAGCATGGGGAACTACGAGGGAACGAAAGGCGAGTTGCTGATCAAAGAGGCGGTGTATCGCATCGACCCGGCCACCGCGAAATTGCAGCTAGTCGCGGACGATCTTTTCAAACCAAACGGCCTCTGTTTTTCGCCGGATTACAAGAAGCTCTATGTGAGCGAAACGGGCGGCACGGCACCCAAGGACATCAAGGTCTATGATGTGGTGGAAGGCACGAAACTGAAGGGTGGAAGCGTCTTCGCCGCGATGCCGCTCGCTGGCGGCACGAAGGGGCTCGCCGACGGGATGCGCACTGATGTGGACGGCAATCTCTGGGCCAGCGCGGGCTGGGCGGGTGAGGGGTTCGACGGCGTGCATGTCTTCGCGCCGGACGGGGTGCGCATCGGCCAAATCCTGCTCCCGGAGCCGGGGTCGAACGTGTGCTTCGGCGGCGCAAAAAGGAACCGGCTTTTCATCACTGCCGGACAGTCACTCTACTCGGTCCACGTCGAAACCCGAGGCTCGCACATTTCCTGAAATGAGAATCCTCCGCTGGCTCCTTGCCGCAGTGCTGCCGCTTTACACGGCGGGAGCGCAATACAACATTAACGATGCCTTCATATCAAACGAGCAGGGTGCAGGGACAATCGCATTCCCAGGACCACTCGGAGGCACGTTGCGCGTGGGCTATAATGTCACGCCTGCGAATCCGGCAACCTTTCAGACGACGGGTCTGGTCCACTCCGATAACTGGGCTGGATCGTCGTCGCTTCAGGGCTGGTATTATCCAAATCCTGCGATCGTCCCGGCGATTGTTGTGAATCCGACCGCAACGGCCGTGAACACGGGTTTCGCCGTCACCGGGCCAGGGCAAATCCATCTGCATCCCGGCAACCCATCGGCCAGCGCCGGAGCGCAGCCGGTGTCCGCCGCAGTGGTGAGATACACAACAGCAACGAGCGGGCTGCATACCATAAGTGGTGCATTCCAGTCCTTGAATGCAGGCCGCGTCGCGGTGGATGTTTTGCAGAACGGTGTGTCAATTCTTTCTGGCGGCGCTGGATCGGACGCCACGGATTTTGTCGAAATAGTGACACTCGCCATTGGTGATCAGATCGATTTCGTGGTGGACGACGCGGACGGCATTAGCAGCGATTCGACTGGTCTTTACGCCAACATCGTGCAGGGAGTGCCGCCGGTGGAACCCATTGACCTGAACCTCGACAAACCCGAACCCATCGGTCCGGCAACACGGAGGAGTCCGTTCGTCTTTTCGGAAATCATGTATCACCCGGCGACTCGCCCGGACGGGCGCGATGTGGAGTTTATTGAACTCTACAACTCGCAGCCGTGGACAGAAGACCTTACCGGATACCGCATCACCGGCGATGTGAGTTTCGACTTTGCCAGCGGCACGATGATCCCGGCGCTTGGGCGTTTGGTGATCGCGGCGGCGCCGGGCGATGTGCAGACGGCGTATGGCATCAGCGGCGTGTTGGGGCCATACTCGGGTCGTCTCAAGGCCAACGAGGGCGTACTGAGACTGCGCAATGAGGGCGACGGGATCGCATTCGAGTTGGACTATGACAGCGAGCACGCGTGGCCATCTGCGCCGGATGGGGGAGGGCCTTCGATGGTGCTTGCACGGCCGAGCTTTGGAATGCAGGACGCGCGCGCCTGGGCCGCGAGTGCGCTGGTCGGTGGCTCGCCCGGCGTGGCGGAACCAGAACCGGAGAATCCGCAGGAGGGGGTGACGATCAATGAGGTGCTCGCGAACCCGGCGGGTGTGGATTTCATCGAACTCCATAACTCCACCGCCTCCGCCGTGGACCTCGCGGGTTGCGTGCTCACGAACACGCCGGACGTGGCGAAATACACCTTTCCCGACGGCACGAGCATTCCCGCGAGCGGTTTTCTTTCGCTGACGGAAACGCAGCTCGGCTTCGCCCCGCGCGCGGAAGGCGACACGCTTTATCTCGTATCGCCCGACGGCATGCGCGTGCTCGACGCGGTGCGTTTTGGCGGGCAGGAAAATGGCGTGAGCAGCGGGCGTTCGCCGGACGGCGCGCACAATTGGGCGCAGCTCGCGGGAACGACGGCAGGCGCGACGAATGCCTTTGTGCGGCGTACCGAGGTGGTCATCAGCGAGATCATGTATCACCCGATCACGACGCTGGATGACGACGAATACATCGAGCTGCACAATCGCAGCGCCGTGGCGGTGGACATCGGCGGCTGGCGGCTGCGCGGCGAGGCGGACTTCGATATTCCCGCCAACACAATCGTCGCCGCAGGGGCGCGGCTCGTGATTGCCAGGAATCCCGCGCAGATCATCGCGGCGTATCCTGGATTGAGTGCCGCGAATGTGCTCGGACCATTCAGCGGCTCATTGAGCAACCGCAGCGGCCGGATCGCCCTGCAAAAACCAGTTTCCTACACGCCTCAAGGCGGGTCGCCGACGACCATCCGTGTGCAGGTGGATGCGGTGGAATACGGCACGGGCGGGCGTTGGGGAAAATGGAGCGATGGTGGCGGGAGCAGTCTGGAACTCACGGACACGCGTGCGGATTCGCGGCTCGCGCCGGCATGGGCGGATAGCGACGAGTCCGCGAAGAGCGGCTGGAAGACAATCGAGATCACCGGCGTGCTCGACAATGGCATGGCGGCGGCACCCGCCAATCAAGTGCAGCTCATGCTTCTCGGCGCGGGCGAGTGTCTGGTGGATGACGTAGAGGTGATTCCAAACGGCGGCACGAATCGCGTCGTCAACAGCACCTTCGCCAGCGCGACGGGCTGGACGTTTCAGGGCACGCACGAGACTTCCACGATTGCGGGTGGGGTTCTGAATCTGCGCGCGACGGATCGCGGGGATACCTCCAATCGTGTATTCGCGAATCTTTCCAGTACGGTGACCGCAGGCTCGACGGCGACGCTTCGGGCTCGGGTAAAATGGCTGCGCGGCTCGCCGGAATTCCTCATCCGCCTGCGCGGGAGCTGGTTGGAGGCGAGCGGCAACGTGCTCACCACGACCGCACTCGGCTCGCCCGGCGCGGAAAATACCCGTGCGCTCGCAAACGCCGCCCCGGCGATCACCGAGGTTACGCACCGTCCGATTCTTCCCGGCTTCGGCCAGGCGGTCACGGTCTTCGCGCGCGTCTCGGATCCCGACGGTCTCGGCGCGGCCTCACTGCAGTATCGTCTCGATCCTTCTACGGCACTGACATCCATCCCGATGACATCCATCGGGGCAGGCTGGTTGAGCGCGGAGATTCCCGCGCAATCGTTGGGTAAGTTAGTCGCGTTCCGTATCGCGGCGACCGACGGTCTTGGCGCCGCCTCGCTTTTCCCGAATGACGCGCCGGCGCGCGAATGTCTCGTGCGCTGGGGCGACCCGGAACCCGCGGGTTCGCTCGGCG
>CAZBKC010000166.1:0-7175 GCA_964492345.1 uncultured Steroidobacter sp.
CGGAGGAGGGGGCGGACAAGCCCATCGCACGCAGAAAACTCTTGATGCAGTGCCACTAGGCCAAAGCCGGCCCCCACAAGCGGCAAGGATCCTTACAGTAAGTCAGTGCCATTTCTCTCCGGGTGATCTCCGGCATAGCCTCCTCCGTCGCAAGAAGCGCGCTGCCTGGGCGGGCTTCTTGGATCGATGCCAATCGAAGCTGCGCAGTGCCTTGCGTCCTTCGAGCCTTTCGGGGCTGTCGAAAACATGGATGTTTTCGCCAGAGGCTCCAGGGACGGCGCCGTCCCCGAAAGGCTCGAAGGACGCAAGGCACGGTCCCAAACGCCAGCACTGCACTTGCAAGTTGCGTCTCCTGGACGATGGCATACGCGGTCATGGCATTTCTGCAACCTCCTCGTCTGACGATGCGGCCATGGAATCCACAGGACGATGCAGCGGCCAGATTTCCGACAGCAAGGTATGCAGACAAACGTCGCAAAGAATGTGCAGAAACGGCGGACGTTGCCAGAATCGCAGCCGCTGGCGATGATGCGGCGGCACCGATATTCCGTTTCCGCTCCGGGGGACCCATGCGATTTCCAATGACGATGGCGACGACTGTGCTGGCACTGCTGTGGAGCCTGACGGGTTCTGCGGCAACATGGGTCGAAGGCCAGCACTACTTCCGTGTGCAACCTGCGCAGCTGACCGTTGTCGGTCCCGGCAAAGTGGAAGTGGCCGAGGCCTTTTCCTACGGCTGCCCCGCCTGCAACCAGTTCCTGCCGATCATGGAAGCGATCGAAAAGCAGCTGCCGGCACAGGCGCAGGTCGTCCTGGTCCATGCCTCCTTCAACACAGCCGAACAATGGCCGATGTTCCAGCGCGCGTTCTATACGGCGCAGCAGCTTGGCCTGGTCGAAAAGACGCACGAGTCCATGTTCACGGCGATCTGGGGCGGCGGCCCGCTCGCTGTCGTCGACGGCTCGGGACGCATCAAGAAACCGGCGCCCACCATCGAAGACGCCGCCAAATGGTATGCACAGAAAACCGGCGTCGATGCGAAGAAATTCCTCGAAGCCTCACAGTCGTTCGGCGTGGACAGCAACATCCGGCGGGCCGAAGCGTGGATGAAGGCCTGTCGCGTGGATTCGACGCCGACGATGGTGATCAACGGCAAATACCGCCTGACCGTCCGTTCCGCAGGCGGCGTACAGCAGATGATCGAACTGATCGACTGGCTCGTCGCGCGGGAACTCGCGGGCACGACGGCGGCGCGTTAAGACTCGAAGAGCCGCAAAAGACCGCATAAAAGAGAAAAAGGGTTCGGAATTGGGAGAACCCTATCTTTCCTCCGTCTCTTTTATGCGGTCTTTGCGGCTCTCGAATCCGACTCTTGTGCGTGCAATCTTGCGGCTCTCAAAAATCCGCTTGCCCACGGACGCGTACCGGTGGTATCAATCCCGCCCCCATTCCATGCAACCACGAGGGAGGCATCGATGAATATCGCATCGCACATGCGCCTTCCCACGCCGGCGAGCTTCCACTGAAGCCTGCAGCCCCGGCTGGGGCTGACCGCTAGCTGCTTCCGTCAACGGAAGCGTTCCCCTGGTTTGCATTGGAGCGGCGCGCATCGCGCGCCGGACTGTCATGACGCTATCCCGCGCTGAGGGCGCTCAAGTCCTCCGCAAAGTTCTGTCCTTTACGTTCGGTCTGTGGGGTCGCCGCAAGCGGCTGGTCGCGGGCATCGCGCTGTCCATGTCGCTCGCGACCCTGACCGAGGTCTTCGTGCCCGTGTTCGCGGGCCGATTGATCGATGCCGTCACCAGCGGTGCGGCGGACGCGGCGCTGGCTGCATTCCTGACGATGGTCGCACTGGGCCTGGGACTGGTGCTGCTGCGCCACCTGGCGTGGTGGGGCATCGTGCCGCTGACGCTGAACCTGATGAGTTCAGTGGCCCGCGACACTTTTCATCGCGTACAGCGACTGTCGACGGACTGGCACGCCAACAGCTTCGCCGGCTCGATCGTCCGCAAGATAACGCGCGGCATGTGGGCGCTCGATACGCTCGATGATGTACTGCTGTTGTATCTGCTGCCGTCGGCAGTGGTCCTGATCGGCACCGTCGTCCTGCTCGGTTCCCACTGGCCGTTGATGGGCATCGTCATGGCCATCGGATCGGCCGCATATGTGACCTTCACCGTCGTCGTCGCGACGCGCGTCATCGCACCGGCGTCCCGCCTTTCGAATGCGCAGGACACGAAAATCGGCGGCGTTCTGGCGGACGCGCTCAGCTCGAATGCGGTGGTCAAGGCATTCGGCGCCGAGCAGCGCGAAGACGCCCGTCTGGCGCGCGTGGTCGACAAGTGGAAACGGCGCACCTGGCGCACCTGGATGCGGCATACCTGGAGCGGCAGCACGCAACTCGCCCTCTTGTGGCTGATCCGCACGTCCATCACCGGCGTTGCACTCTGGCTCTGGTGGCGCGGCAAGGCGACACCGGGCGAGATCACCTACGTTCTGACCACCTACTTCGTCGTGCACGGCTATCTGCGCGAGATCGGACAGCACGTCCATCAGCTGCAGCGCGCCGTGAATGAAATGGAAGAGATGGTGCGCCTGTATGACGAGCCGCTCGGTGTCGCCGATGCGCCGGCAGCGAAACCGCTGCGCATCACGAGCGGTGAAGTCCGCTTCGAGCGCGTGACGTTCAGCTATGCGGGCCATCATGAACCGCTGTATCGCGATCTGAACGTGCGCATCGTCGGCGGGCAGCGCATCGGGCTCGTGGGACATTCGGGGTCCGGCAAGACGACGTTCGTCAAACTGATTCAACGCCTTTACGACGTGAAGTCGGGCCACGTGCTGATCGACGGGCAGGACGTCGCGAACGCCACGCAGGAATCGCTGCGTTCACAGATTGCGATCGTGCCGCAGGAGCCGATCCTGTTTCATCGCAGCCTGGCCGAGAACATCGCGTACGCACGGCCGAATGCAACACCCGCACAGATCGAGCGCGCGGCGCGACTCGCCAACGCGCATGAGTTCATCTCGCGGCTGCCGCGTGGCTATCAGACGCTGGTGGGCGAACGCGGCATCAAGCTGTCGGGCGGCGAACGTCAGCGCGTGGCACTCGCGCGTGCATTCCTGGCCGATGCACCGATCCTGATCCTCGACGAGGCCACTTCGAGCCTGGACTCAGAATCGGAGGCACTGATCCAGGAAGCGATGGAACGGCTCATGAAAGGACGCACATCGATCATCATCGCGCATCGGCTTTCCACCGTGCGCGCGGTGGACAGGATCCTGGTGTTCGAACAGGGCCGGATCGTCGAAGATGGCAATCACGAGGCGCTGCTGCGCCGGCTGCACGGCCACTATCGTCGGTTGTTCGAGAGACAATCGGGTGCGTTCGTGACGCCGGCGGAAATGATCGAAAGTTAGTAGGGATCCAACTCTCAGCTTCCTATCAGCGCCCAGCGTTCGGCCTCGACCGGGTCGGTGAAGACGCGTATCGCAACCCAGACATGTCCCTCCGATTCGGTCGTGAGTTCGAACATGCGCAACGAAGTAGGTGCCGTCGCGGATGAGCTGGGTATCGACGCCGAACGCACCGCGCAACGCGCCTTCGATCTGGTCGTTCGTGTAGTCGCCCTTGCTCAGCTCACGCGCGGAACGGGCGATGAGCGCTTCCAGCTCGGCCTTCTCGGCAAGCACGGCGGGGCGAATGTGGACCATGCGCCTACAGTGCTCGATCGCGCCGACACCATCAAGCGGGTTGCACGACCCACGGCAGGCTGGTGTAGCCTCGTCACATGACTGCCGGCGCGGCCGAATCGGTATCGATCACGGTGGATGATTCGCACACCGTGAGTGGACTGTATCTGCACCCCCCGCAAGCCACTGTCTGCTACGTACTGGGGCATGGCGCAGGCGCCGGCATGACGCATCCGTCCATGTCGACGATCGCGACGGCACTCGCCATGCTGGGCATCGCGACATTGCGCTACCAGTTTCCGTACATGGAGCGCGGCTCGAAGCGACCCGATCCGCCGCCCCTGTGCCACGCCACGGTGCGTGCTGCCGTATCGACCGCTGCGGTCCTCGCGCCCGAACTGACGCTGATCGCCGGCGGCCGGTCGTTCGGCGGTCGCATGACTTCGCAGGCTCAGGCGCTGACGCCCCTGTCCGGTGTACGCGGTCTCGCCTTCCTCGCCTTCCCCCTGCATCCCGCCGGCAAGCCGTCCATCGAGCGTGCCGCACACCTGGCCGACATCCGCATTCCCATGCTCTTCCTGCAGGGAACACGAGATGAACTCGCGACGCTCGAGTTGCTGCAACCGGTCATTGCAGGGCTCGGCACGCGCGCGACATTGAAGCTGCTGGCGGATGCAGATCATTCCTTTCACGCGCCGGCACGCAGCGGACGCAAGGACGCCGACGTGCGCGACGAAGCACTACGGTCGCTGGTTGCGTGGTCGCAGGGATTGCCCGCAGGAGACGCCTAGCAATGCAGGACACCCGCAAACTCCGGATCGTCGCCGCCGTCGTGGCATCGTTCACGCTCCTGATCGTTGCCGTGCTGGCTGCGCTCATGAAACAGCTGATCACCTTCCAGATGGCGCTGCTGATGCTCATCGCCCTGTTCGGACTCTACTTCGGCTTCGGCGTACTCATCGCCGTGTGGCGGTTCATTGGAAAACTCGAATGAGAAGAGAAGAAGATTTCACACAGAGAGCACAGGGTTCAAGACAGAGAAGAAGGGAAGCTGAGAAAGAAATGACTCTGTGATCTCTGTGCTCTCTGTGTGAAATTCCCCCCATGAAACGTCCGCTGGAAAAATACGAACGCAAGCGCAGCTTCACGCGAACGCCCGAGCCGGGACCGAGGGTCGTGACGCGCAGCGGGCCGCTGCTGTTCATCGTGCAGAAACATGCGGCGCGCCGCCTGCACTACGATTTCCGGCTCGAACTCGACGGCGTGCTCAAGTCCTGGGCCGTGCCAAAGGGGCCTTCGTTGCAGATCGGCGAGAAGCGGCTGGCGGTCGAGGTCGAGGATCACCCTTTCGACTACGCCTCGTTCGAGGGTGTGATCCCGGAGAAGCAGTACGGCGCCGGCAATGTCATCGTCTGGGATTGCGGTGTCTACTCGCCGGATGAGGGCGGCCAGTATTCCTTCGACAATCGCGAGGAAGCCGAGGAACGACTGCGGCGCGAGCTGGCGAACGGCAAGGTGAGCTTCTTCCTGCGCGGCGAGAAACTGAAGGGTTCCTTTGCGCTGGTCCGCACTTCCACCGACAAGCAGTGGCTGCTGATCAAGCACAAGGACCGTTTCGCGGGCGTCGACACGCTGCTCGCGCAGAATACTTCGGTGTTATCCGGCGTCACGCTGGACGAAATCGCATCGAAGTCCGCACGCGAGCGTTTCTCGGCGGGATTGCTGGCGCCCACCGGGCCGGCGGAATCCCTGCCGCAGCAACTGGAACCGATGCTCGCCGAATCCACGGACGATGCACCGAAAACTCAAACGGGCTGGATCTACGAGCCCAAGCTCGACGGTTATCGGGTACTGGCCTATATCGACGGCGGCAACGTGTTCCTGCAATCGCGGCGGGGCATCGACCTCACGCCGCTGTTTCCGGAAGTCGTCGAGGAACTGCAGCAGCAGCACGTCGATACGATGCTGCTCGACGGTGAGATCGTTGCAATCGACAGCAACGGGCAGCCCTCGTTCAATGCACTGCAGAATCGCGCGCAGCGCAAGGGCGCGAAGGAACTCGTCACGGCGCGTCGCGAGAACCCGGTAATCTTCCTGTGCTTCGATCTGCTGCACTTCGCCGGCATGAATCTGCGCGGGGCCACGTACACGGAGCGGCGGCGCTATCTGACGCAGTGCCTGCTGCCTTCGGCGCATGTGCAGCTCGTTCACACCTCGGACGACGCCGAACAACTGTTCGATGCATCCATCGCCAGCGGCTTCGAAGGCGTCGTCGCCAAGCGACGCGACAGCCTCTATCAACCAGGCAAGCGCTCGCCTGCGTGGGTGAAATACAAATCGACGCGCACGGCCGAATTCGTCGTGGGCGGCTACACGCAGGGACGCGGCGGTCGCGGCAAGCTCGGCGCGCTGCTGCTCGGCTATTACAAAGGCAGGCAGCTGCACTACGTCGGCCATTCGGGCTCTGGCTTCACGGACCAGTCCATCAAGCAGGTGCTGGCGCTCGCCAGCACGCTCGAAAGGAAGTCTTCGCCCTTCGTCGGGAAACCGCCGCTCAACGCGCCCGCCACGTGGCTGAAACCCGAACTGGTTGCCGAGATCCAGTTCGACGCCTGGACGCCGGACGGTCACTTGCGCAGTCCGGTCTTCCTGCGCCTGCGCGATGACATCGAAGCCAAGGAGGTTCGCACCGGACCCGACAGGAAAGCGACGGCAGCGAAACCGAAGAAAACGCCGACCAATGACATCGAGTCGGTGCTGGAACAGCTCGTCGGCAAGGCACAGCAGCTCGAACTGATCGTCGGCGCTGCGAAGATCCGCCTGACCAATCTCGATCGCGAATACTGGCCCGCCGACAAGGCCGCGAAGCTTCCGGCCATCTCCAAGCGCGATCACCTGCGATATCTCGCACGCGTGTCGCCTTACATGATCCCGCATCTGCGCGACCGGCCGCTCACCATGATCCGCATGCCCGAAGGCATCGGCGGCGAACGCTTCTTCCAGAAACACTGGGAGCAGGAACGGCCGGCGTTCGTGGAGACCGTCTCGGTGTTCTCCGAACACAAGGAAGGCAGGCACGAATACGTCATGGGCAACAACCTGCCGACGCTGCTGTGGCTCGGGCAAGTGGGTACGCTCGAGTTCCATGTCTGGCATTCGCGCGCAAAGGTCGCTGCGGATGCGAAGAGCAAGAGCACCGACTACGACAGCTCGATCGAGTCCATGGAATCCTCGGTGCTGAACTATCCCGACTACCTGGTCTTCGATATCGACCCGTACATCTATTCGGGCAAGGAAGCGAAGGGCGCGGAGCCCGAACTCAACAAGAAGGGTTTTGCAGTCGGCAAGCGCGTGGCGTTCTGGATCAACGATCTGCTCAAGGACATGTCGCTGACCGCGCGAGTAAAGACCTCGGGCAAGACCGGCCTGCATGTGTTCGTCCCCATCGAGCGTACCGTGACCTTCGACGAGGCCCGGCATCT
>CAZBKC010000167.1:0-7154 GCA_964492345.1 uncultured Steroidobacter sp.
GCGGTTCGCCCAGGCCGAGCTGATGGAAATCGGCGGCTGCCGTGGCGCTGTCGAGTCCTTCCGCCTTGTTGGCGACGAGGACCACGTCCTTGCCGGACTTGCGCAGGGTCTGCGCGATGAAGTGATCGGACGGTGTGCATCCTTCACGCGCATCCAGCAGGAACAGCACGCGATCGGCTTCCTCGATGGCACGCAGCGACTGCTTCGCCATGAGCTCCTCGATACCCTCGGCGTTCACCACCAGACCGCCGGTATCGACGACGAGATAGGGAATGGGGCCGAGCCTGCCGTAGCCGAAATTGCGGTCGCGCGTGAGCCCGGGCAGGTCCGCGACGAGCGCGTCGCGGCTGCGGGTCAGGACATTGAACAGCGTCGACTTCCCGACATTCGGCCGGCCGACAAGCGCGATGACGGGAAGCATGAGGTCATTCTGCCGCGTCAGCCGTCCGGGCGACCTTCGGCGTGGATTTGAACGCGATCAGCTTGCCCGAATCGGTCTGGATGAAGACCCTGCCGTCGTCTGCAATCGCCGAATTGGTGATGCGCTCGCCATCCGTCTTGTGACGCGCGACCATTTCACCCGTCGCCTTGTCCAACCAATGCACGTAGCCCTCGAAGTCGCCGACCATCAGCGAATCGCCATCGATCGTCGGCGCGGTCAGGCCACGACGACGCAGCCTGCTCTGCTCCCACACGACGGCTCCATCGGAACGCCTCATGGCCACGATCACACTATCCGAGTTGGTCAGATAGATGTTGTCATCGTCCATGCAGAATCCGCGGTAGCTCGACGAGTCGCGCGCCCACCAGATCTGTCCCGAGTCCAGCGCCAGCATCGCCACGCGCCCCTGGAAGCCGACGACGAAGATGTCATCGCCCGATACATGGGCGGGCGCGTCGATGTCCGACAGGCGTTCCAGCTCCGTACGGCCGTGCGGTGCGTTGACGATCGTGTCCCAGAGCACCTCGCCGTTACGCACATCGATCGCCAGAACGCGTCCATTGTCGAAGCCGGCGATCACGCGATCTCCGGCAACGACCGGCGATGCCGTGCCGCGCAGCGTGAGCCGCGGCACCGGTTCATCCACTGCCCAACGGGTCGACCCGTCCGTCAGCGACAGACCTTCGACCTGGCCATCCACGGTGCGAACGATGACCAGATCGTTGGCAATCGCCGGCCGGGCCAGGACTTCGCTGTTGATCGCCTTGCGCCAGCGCTGCTGTCCCGTCGCAGCGTCGAGGGCAATCACGTCACCGTCGCTGGAGCCGAGAATCACCAGTCCGGCACCGACTTCAGGACCCGCCGCGAGCGGCAGCTTGGTTTTGACGGACCAGTTGCTGCGGCCATTGGCCGCAT
The DNA here is from genome assembly GCA_964492345.1 of uncultured Steroidobacter sp. Classification (GTDB taxonomy): domain Bacteria; phylum Pseudomonadota; class Gammaproteobacteria; order Steroidobacterales; family Steroidobacteraceae; genus Steroidobacter. The sequence goes on from CAZBKC010000167.1 coordinate 1,358, forward strand.
TGAGCGAAACGACTTCGCCGGCATGCGAGGCAGCATAGATGGTGCCTTCGGCGACAAACGGCCGCAGGGCGAGGCGCAGATTCTCTGAATCGCCCTTCAGGCCGACGCTCCACAGCCGATCGACATTGCGTGTGGCTACGATATCGGTCAGCTCGGCCGGTGGATCGACATCTTTATCCTTGTCGCACGCGGCGACGCCCACCAACGCGGCCAGCAGGACCAGCGGACGCGCCCAGCGGATTGCCGTCCATTGCCGATCTCGAAGTGCCTGAATCATGGGATCCCCTGCGGTGCGGGCGCCGACGACACCACGCCGCCGACCTCCTGGAGTTTCAGCTCGACCATGGAACGATCGATCGCAGCGTCGGCATCCGCCAGCGCAGCGGCATACTCGGCGCGGGCACCTTCCCTGTCACCCTTCGCAAACAATGCGTCGCCGCGGATTTCGCGCGCCTCGGCGCCGAATCCGCCAGCCGTCAACCGCTCGAGCAGCTTCACCGCCTCGTCATGCCTACCCTGCTGAATCTGCAGACGGGCAAGCCGCAACCTGGCGACATCTCCGAGTTCCTTGTCCTTGGAACCGTCCGCCACCTGGCGCAACAGCGTTTCGGCGTCGGTGTACTTGCCGGCGTCAACATGCAGCTTCGCGACCGCCAGTCGTCCCTGCGCCGCATAGGGCGATGAATCGAATTGCGCGGTCAGCCCCTCGAGCGCCTCTGCCGCCCTGGCTGCGTCCCGGCTCACCAGCGCGGTCTCAACGTCGCCGTACAGGCGGGCCGCTGTTTCGGCCTGCTTCTGGCGATATGAACCCCAGTAGTTCCAGCCGACCAGCAGGGCTACGCCGAGCACGATGCCACCCAGGATCCACGCCCAGTTGTCGCGCCACCATTCGCGCAGGGCTTCTTCGCGTTCGTTGTCGGATAAGAGTTCGTCGACCATGATTGATGCCAGTGATGATGTAAATCCAAGCCAGGTGACGAAGTGACAGAGTGACGTGGTGACGGCAGCAAAACAGTCCGATCTGGACTTCCTGCCTCGTCACCACGTCACCTTGTCACCGCGTCACTCTCTTTCTCAGTTCCGCCGCCAGGCCGTCCCAGGAAACCTCGATCTGCGGTTGCTCGACACGCAGCGACTTCAGACCGACGACCCGGCGTTCGGTTTCGGAGTCCCCCAGAATCAGTGCGTAGGTCGCGCCGCCCTTGTCCGCCCGCTTCATCTGGGACTTGAAACTGCCCCCGCCGCAGTGGGTTTCGATGCGAATGCCCGGCACGCTGTCGCGCAGGTGCTCTGCCAGCGCGAGTCCCTCGGACTCCGCACGCGGCCCGGCGATGACGAAGTAGATATCCGGCGCATTGGCCGCGGCGTTGACGCCCTGTACGCGCAGCAGTTCCACGATGCGTTCCTGCCCCAGCGCCCAGCCGATCGCAGGTGTCGGCTCTCCGCCGAGCTGCGTCACCAGGCCGTCGTACCGGCCGCCGGAACACACGGCACCCTGCGAACCGAGTTCGCTGGTGACCCACTCGAACACGGTGTGGCTGTAGTAGTCCAGACCGCGCACGAGCAGCGGGTTCAGGACGTACTTGATGCCGACTGCGTCGAGGTGCCGGCACAGGCCGTCGAAGTGCTGCTTCGATTCCTGGTCCAGGTATTCGGTCAGCAGCGGCGCACCGGCAATGATGTCCTTCAGATCGGGATTCTTGCTGTCGAGGATGCGCAGCGGATTGCCTTCCAGGCGACGCAGGCTGTCCGGATCGAGCTTCGACTTGTGTGCCGAGAAATAGCTGACGAGCTTCTCGCGGTGTGCGCGCCGCGATGCCGGCGTGCCGAGCGAATTCAGATTGAGTTCGACGCGCCCGACACCGACGGTCTTCAGCAGGCGACCGCTGAGCATGATGAGTTCGGCGTCGATGTCCGGTCCGGCATAGCCGAAGGCTTCGACATCGAGCTGATGGAACTGTCGGAACCGGCCGCGCTGCGGCTTTTCGTGGCGGAACATTGGGCCCGCACACCACACCCGCTGCTTCTGGTTGTGCAGCAGGCCGTTCGAGATCATCGCGCGCACGATGCCGGCCGTGGCTTCCGGACGCAGCGTGAGCGAATCACCGCCCGGATCGTCGAAGGTAAACATCTCCTTCTGCACGATGTCGGTGAACTCGCCGATCGACCGCTTGAACAGTCCGGTGTGCTCGACGATCGGAACGCGGATTTCCTGGTAGGCATACGCGGCGAACAGTTCGCGCGCGATCGATTCGAGGCGCTGCCACGCGGCCGAATCGGCCGGCAGGACATCGTTCATGCCTCGCACGGGCTGGATGGCCTGGGGCGGCGATACGCTGCCGACGGGTTGGGTTTGATTGGACGTCATCGCAAGAATCGACTCGATCTGAAAAATCCGGCTAACGAACCGAGCCGTCGGCCGCGACCGTGAATCGCGCCGCATCCCTGCCCGCGCGACGCGGCACCGGAACCAGCCGGTCATTCACTTCCATGGATACCGCGGAAGCCAGCCCGAGCGTGACCCGCAGCGGCGGTTCGCCGGCAAGCAGGGTGGTCTGCCCCGCCTGGCCGATCCCGTACATGAGCCGCCGGTCGGCAGCGTCGTAGATCTCGACCCATGAGGGTTCCGTGAAACGCAGGCGCATTGTTACACCATTCCCGACATTCGCCAGCGCAGATTGGGTCGCCGCGACCGGCGTTGGTGTGGATGGCGCAGACGGCACTACCGCACCCTCAGCCTGCTCCTCTGGCTGCTGTGCGACGGGAGCAGCAACTTCGGGAACCGCTGTCACCGATTGATGCTCGACCGTCGCAGCCGGACTGGAATCGAGCCGGTTGACCAGCCACGCCGCAATCCCCAGCACCAGCGCGCCCACCACGATTCCGGCGACGATCAGCAGCGGTGTGCGCAGCGAGACACGCTCGGGGGCCGGTGCCGTCACGCTGACAGGGATCGGCGCTGCAGCCACTGGCACATCCGACAACATGTCGTAGTGCGCGATGATGACGTCGGGCGACAGGCCCACCAGCGTCGCGTACTTGCGCAGGTGCCCGCGCGAATACACCGGCGGGCCCAGCAACGCGAAGTTGTTGGTTTCGATGGCCTCGACCACACGGACATCCAGGTGCAGGTCATCGGCGATCTGCTGCACCGTCACATTGCGCTCGGTGCGCGCTGCCTTCAGCAGTTCACCGGGTGTAGGCGCCGTACTTTGAATCGGCACCGCGGATTCCGGAGTCAGCGCATGGGCCGCACCGCCCGTCTCCATGCTCATCCCGGCTTCCGCTCCGACTCGAGCAGCTGCCGGGTCTCGGCTGCACTGGGATATTCCAGCTTGAGACGTTGACCATAGTCGCTCGCAGCCGCGGCATTGCCGAGTGCGTTCTCGACCTGCACGCCCAGCCACAGAACGGATGGCGTGCTCTTGCCGGCGGCGAGGAACCGCTCGATGAATCCCCGTGCTGACAGATAACTCTTGTTCCGGAATTCAAGATCGGCCATCTGGTACAGCGCTTCCTGGAAACGCGGCTTCACAGCGAGTGCCTTGCGGAAATGGACTTCGGCGTCTTGCAGGTCGTTCGCGGCCCGCGCGCAGTTGCCCGCATTGAGATAGGCCACTTCAGGGGTCTTGTAGAGAGGATTCTCGGCCGCGCGAACGAAGTACTTTTCGCCCTTGTCGTGTTCGCCGCGCTTGCACAGCATCACGGCATAGTTGTTCAGGATGTCCGGATTGCTGGGATCGAGCGAAATCGCCTTTTCCATGTGGCTTTGGCTTTTGCGCGGGTCATTCAGCCGGTCGTACAGCAGTCCCGCTGTCGCGTGAGCCTTCGCATTGCGCGGGTTCTGTTCGATCGCGCGATCGATCTTCTCCTTGGCGGCGGCGAGATTGCCCTTGCGATAGTAGTCGACGCCAAGTTCCAGGTTGACATCGGATGCCCGTTCCGGTTGCGGCTTGGACATGGTTTGCTGGCTGCTCACGCAGGCAGCGACGCCGCTCAGCATGGCCAGGATCAGGAGGACTCGGATCACGTTTGCACCGCCACCGAAATGAGTTTGGAGCCAAGTCGAACCGTTGTTCTGTCCCGCACGCGCCCGACCAGCTGGCCGCACGCGGCATCGATGTCATCGCCGCGGGTGCGGCGCGTCGTCGCGATCACCCCATGCGAATTGCAGATGTCCCGGAAACGTTCGATCGCGGCCGGTGTGGAGCGCCGATACTGCGTTCCCGGGAAGGGATTGAACGGGATGAGGTTCACCTTGGCGGGGCGGCCCTGCAGCAGGCGCACCAGCTCAAAGGCGTGCTCGGGCCTGTCGTTGACGCCGTCGAGCATCACGTATTCGAACGTGATGCTGCGTGCGTTCTGCTTGTTCACGTATTGCCAGCAAGCGTCGAGCAACTCGGCAATCTTGTGCTTGCGGTTGATCGGCACCAGTTCGTCGCGCAGCTCGTCGTTCGGCGCGTGCAGCGAGACGGCCAGTGCACAGTTGGTTTCTTCGGCGAGCTTCAGCATCTGCGGCACCAGACCGGACGTGCTCACGGTGACACGGCGCCGCGAGATATCGAAGCCGAGGTCGTCCATGAGAATCTCGGTGGCCGGCACGACATTGCGATAGTTCGCCAGCGGCTCGCCCATGCCCATGAAGACGATGTTGGTGACGACGCGATCGCCGCCGGGTTCGTAGCCCAGTTCCTTGTTGGCGAGCCACACCTGGCCGACGATCTCGGCAACGCTCAGATTGCGATTGAAGCCCTGCTGCGCCGTCGAACAGAAGGTGCAGTCCATGGCGCAGCCGAGCTGACTGGAAATGCACAGCGTGCCGCGGCCCGGTTCGGGAATGAACACCATCTCGATGGCCTGGAGGTCAGGCTGGGGGCTGGAGACTGGGGGCTGGAGGTCAGAAGACCCTGCGGCCCTCATTCCATCTTCCTCCAGTCCCCAGCCTCCAGCCTCCAGCCCGTTTTTTCCGCCGTCCGCCGTCCGCCGTCCGCCGTCCCCCTCCGCCATATTCAGCAGCCACTTGCGCGTGCCGTCGCTCGACACCTGCACCATGCGGATTTCAGGCGTCCGGACTTCGGCGACTTCCTTGAGCCGTTCGCGAAAGGACTTCGCGAGGTCCGTCATCTGGTCGAAGTCGCTTTCCGCGCGCTTGTACAGCCACTTCAGAAGCTGACGCGCACGGAAAGGCTTCTCGCCCATCTGCGCGATGAACGCTTCCAGCTCGGTCCGGGTCAGGCCGAGCAGGTTGGTCTTGGGGGCGGTGGCGTTCATTGGGCTGTCGGGATTCGAGACTCGTGATTCGTGATTCGGCAGAGAATATTGAGCTGCGTTGGTTCGGCCGGTTCCCGAATCTCCAGTCCCGAGTCCCGATGCGTTGCTTCAGCGCGTCCGGGGGCAGAGGTCGGCGGCGGCGAAGAAGTACGCGATCTCGGTCTTCGCGTTGTCGACACTGTCGGAGCCGTGGGCGATGTTTTCCTCGATCCCGCTGGCCAGATCGGCGCGGATCGTGCCCTTATCGGCCTTCTTCGGGTCCGTCGCACCCATCAGTTCGCGGTTCCTGGCAACCGCATTCTCGCCTTCGAGCACCTGAACCATGACGGGGCCGGAGGTCATGAACTTGACCAGGTCCTTGAAGAACGGGCGTTCACGGTGAACGGCATAGAAGCCCTCGGCCTGAGACTGGGTCAGGTGCAGCATGCGGGCACCGACGATCTTCAGACCGGCCTGCTCGAACCGGCGGTACACCTCGCCGATCACGTTCTTCTGGACACCGTCGGGCTTAACAATCGAAAGAGTG
>CAZBKC010000168.1:0-7140 GCA_964492345.1 uncultured Steroidobacter sp.
GCGCTACGTTCGGGACGTATAGGTCGCAGGTTCAAATCCTGTCACCCCGACCATCCGTGAGTTTCGCCGCTTTTTCGGTCGATACTCACTATTGCATATTCAACCACGCTACCCACGGTCCTCGTGAACTCCGGACAACTTCTATCGCCTCGTAGGCGTAACCAAGCGCACCGCACGCTCTCTGATCGCTGCTGAATATCGCTTCGATGCTGTTCCCGTGACTCCATCCTCTCAAAGTATGGACTCTCCGGGAAAGACGGCGTGCTTCAACACGGCCCGGAGGGAACGACGAGTCATCTGCAGCCCCACTCCGCGCTCTCACGGCTTACTCTCCGCGAGAAGCTCCTTGATTCCGTCCGGAACCTCGCCTCGGCTCAGCATGCGCTTGAACACCTCGTAGACGTCCGTTTTCGAACCGGCCTTGCGCAGCGTGTCTTCGTCGTTGAACCAGACGTAGACGATCAACTTGACGGGCTTCGAAGCAAAGCGGAAGAACAGACGATAGCGATAGGGCATGCCTTTCTTCACACGGCGCCAGTTCGTGTGTTCAGCGCCGAGCGTCTTGCCGAGACGGAAATCTCGATGGTCGGGATCAGCAGGAACGGTCTGCGTGATGGCTTTGTAGATGGATGCCAGGAGCCGGGTTTTCGGATGTGCCTTGTATCCGGCAGGATCCTGTTTTGCGAGCTTCGTGACTGCTTGCTCAAGCTCGTCCAAGGCGGCCTTGAAGAACTTGAAGTAGAAGAGCTGCCAGCCGTTGGCGATCATCGCGTTCCTACTCGACGTCCACGCCCTTCACCAGCTTACGAATCCGAGCGAGCTGCGCGCGGTCCGCGGGCTCGATCAATTCCGGATGGTCTGCCATCTGCCTCTGCAAGAAGCTGAGAAAGCCCAGCATCACAGGATCTTCATCCTCGGACGAGCGCTGCTTGGCCCCCTTCGCGGACAGCAACACCTGGCCATCGGCAATCACGGTCGCGTCCACCTTACCGCTGAACTCCGGGTGCGCCCTGAAGAACTCGGCATCGAGCCGAATGCCTTTGGAATTGCCCACTGGCGTCACCGTACCGCTGTACCGCTCCGCCCGCGCATCGCGGGTAGCCGTCATGACCGAAACCTCCTCATGTACTTACGGATGTGCTTACATCCTACCGGGATTGATTGATCGTGTCGAGCCAGAAAATGGCGCGGCATGAAGGCCGGGTATTGCCTGCATTTTTGGCGAAACTCGCTGGCACCAATGAAGCGTGCATGTCAGTCGAATCTGCTCGGCGACATGCCCAGGTTTCACCTTTCCCTCTCTAGCCTGCACATGCGCGAAACGCAAAAGCAACGTGGCACGGCGATGATGTTCGTTTTTCGATCCTCGGCGGTTCCGGTTGACTCTCTTGTTTCTGCCAGCCGCCATTGAGGCTGGCGATTGCGTATCGCATCACGGGCACCATGGCGGACTGAACCTTATCGAGGCGAGGCTATGCGGGTAGCAGGCAGCGCGTACAACAGCTTGAATTCTCCGCGGAACTTACTTCACACGGATGCGCATCGGAAGCGCCGGGACAGCGTGTAGCGCTTCACCCCGACCAATCTTACGGATTCGTTGGCTCGGTTGGAGGCACCAACACCAGTCGCCCAACGACCTGTCTGTTTTCGAGTCGCATATGCGCCTGTGCTGCCTGATGCATAGGCAGAACGTCAGTGACATCGCAGCGAATGTGACCGCGCGCGACGAGATCGAAGGCGACCTCAAGTTCGGCCCGCGTGGTTGCGTACGCGCCGATAATCTCGAGTTCTTTGACGATCATAAGGCCAGGATTCAAGTGGACATCAGCAGTATCGAGATTGCCGACTACTACGAGACGCCCTGCGGGTGCCAGACACTTGAGTGTCTGGGAGAATGTCTGCGCACCGACGATCTCGATAGCGAGATCGATACCATCACCGCCAGCAGCCTCTCGCACCGCTGAGACGAACTTAAGGTCGGGCGAGACGACCACGTCATGTGCGCCCGCAGCCTTGAGTGCGTCGACTTTCGACGGACTACTGGTCACCGCAATGACATGCGCGCCGTCCAGGCGGCAAAGCTGCACGGCAGCAAGACCCACGCCGCCGCTCGCACCTGTGATGAGCACCTTTTCGCCAGCGCGTATGCGGCCGCGGGTACGGCTGACGTGAACAGCGGTTCCGACGGTGCAGCATGTGACAGCTGCGTCTTCCCAGTTCAAACCATCGGGCACATGACACACACCGCGCGCCGGCGCGTTCATCATGGTCGAATACCCGCCGTAAATTTCTTCGCCGAAGAAGCGCCGATCGACTTTGCAGAGCGAGGGGCGATCGTTGCGGCACATCTGACACTCACCGCATGACATGCGCTGTAGCGTTGCGGCACGATCACCAACCTTCCAACCCCGCACATCCTCCCCTACTTGAATGACTTCACCCACCACTTCGTGACCGAGAACAGCAGGCACACTCGTGCCGGGCAGCATGCCCTTGCGCATCAGGACGTCGTGATAGCAAACACCGCAGGCTCGCACCTTGATGAGCAACTCACCTTTTCCGGCACGTGGATCGGGTAGCGTTTCAAGTTTGAGATTGCCCGGTGCCCCGAACTCGCGAAGCAAGATCGCCTGCATAGATTCTCGTCACATAGGAAAATTGAATACGACAGCGAAAGGTTCTTGTTCTGCACTGGGACTTTGCGGGAAAGCACGGCGCAAAACAAGCCAAACTCCAGAAGAAGCATCGTGTGCAGTCTGTTCTGCGTGAGGCGCTTCGGACCTACCACACCGAGGCTATGTAGCGGGCTTCACCAGCACGCGCATATAACTGGCAACTGCTGGTCGACATGAACGTGTCGCCCCGCTGGGTCGATCTGCTCACGAAATACGTCGATCTCAGTGGCCAACTCCAGATACCGACAGAACGACTCGCAGGCAATCTTTTCGACGTTGATGAAGCTCTTCGACGATCAGACGTTTGACCTGGAGCATTTGGTGCCATGGCTGGAAAGTATCGTTGAGCCGACGCCGGGGACCTGATCCGCATCTACCGGCAAACTAGGCACCTCTCGTCACTTCAGAGAAACTCGTCTGCAACTTCCATTATTTTCGGCGCCAGTGTCTCCAATAGGTCCGCCTGGCTCCTGACAACTTCGGACACCGCTCGCAGCGTTTCCGGGTGTCCCCCCTCTTCGTGCACCTGATCGATTTCGGTAGCCACTGCTTCGCGTGCACGGCTCGATAATTCGCGCAGCTGGGTGGCGACCAATCGCCGAGGCAGCTTGCACGCCTTCGCGAACTGCGCCCAATCGATGGCGCTCAACTGGCGTGGCGAGAATTCATCGCCGATGGCCATCGCGAAATCATCCTCGAGCTCCGCATAGATGAGCCCGCACACCAGATCGTAGGCTGGCGCGAATTCCAGACCTGCAGCAGTGACGAAGAAGGACAGATTTTTTCCGTGCGCGTCGATGTTACCGATCAGCGCCTGCAGGATGGTCCAGCGAAGCAACTTCAGTCGATCCGCCGCTGGCCTCGGAGAATGCAGCGACAGGAGATTGAAGAGACTCGGCAGATTGGCGCCGTCACGAATATTCCTGACCGCCTCGTTCCTTCCATAGGACCGCTCGTATTTGAAACCCACCGGCAGCCCGAGCGCCTGGCATCCATCGATCAGATGCAGCCGATCAACGCCGTCCGTGGTGCGCCGCCGGTCGAATCGCTCGACCAGCAGAATGGGTTCAGGCACATGGGCCAGCCGAGTGCGTGCCACTGGCAAGTTCAAACGGGCGGCGATGCGCATGCACAAATGCTCGTTCGTCGTCATACCCGCGAGCACATTGCGAACCGGTTCGGGTTTGAGCAGATGCGTCGATGCGATGGTCGGGCCTTCAACGAGGTACCACATCCCCGGGGAATCCTCGTACACCGCAAGCTTGTCCTGATACCCCGCGATCGACAGTCGTACACGGCCATCCCAGACAGTGAAAGGCTCATGAGGTCGCGCTCGAATACGGTCCGAGAGTTGTCCAGGCGATATCGCGCGTAGCACCGGTTTCGCCTGCGAACGCGTTGCCGGATCGATCACGACTTCCAGTGCGCCGGCGGTCTCACGACCCAGCGCAGCCAGCAGACCGAAGGTCTCGGACTTGGAGATCTTGTTGGCAGCAGCTGCATCGTCGAGCGCTTGTCCCTCCGGCAACAGGTTCTCGAAAAAGAACCGCACTTCGCGGCTGTGCTCTTCTCTCGATTGCGCGACTTCGGACTTGAGCGGCAATGAGGGACACAACGGATAGCGTCCCTCATGCGATTGCCACTGCTGTGAATACTCAAAACGCCACTGCGCGAGTGCCCGATCGTGTTCGAGCGTGCCGACATGCAGCGCGCTGGCGAATACCTCGAGCTTCATGCCCGCAGGTCCGCGAGCCGCTGTTCGACCACTGAGCGATGGCGCCTGGGCAGTGCGAAGAAATCGAGACCCAGACCCTCCGCTACCTGGAGGACTTTCCCCAAGCCCACGCCGGGTTTGCCCCTTTCAATGTCGCTGAGGGTTTGAAGCGCAACGCCGAGCAGTTGAGCCGCGTCTCGCAGACTGAGCTTCGCTTGGGTTCGTGCCGCGCGAACGGCCGCCCCTACGTCAGAAGGTGCAGGCACGCGGGGCTCGGGAAAGGGTTGTGGGATGACCTTACGCATATAATCCTGCCATTGGAGGACTATAGTGTGATTTTGGCCTTACCTCAATAAAAATCCTATTAATGCATTATTTAACATCGTTATTGATACAAAACAGTCAATAATCCCATCAATCAAGTATTTTTGGCGAGACCAAAGTAAGTATGCCGGCTACCGAAAGCTGGTCTGCGGCTGACATGCGGATTGAAACCGTTCGTTTTAATCCGTCGAGGACACCGACTGTCCGTCCGCTACGGCCGCTGCCGATACAACTGATCGAATCGCCGCTCCAGCTTCGCATTGGTCCCGCGCACCTGATCGACGACCCGCTTCGCCCAGTCGAAATACTCACGCTTTCGTTCGAGCGACCAGTTGGCTGGCGGGCTTGCGACGACGTCGCGCAGATTGGAAATCTTGTCCGCCAGCTTCACCAGCTTTGCGCCATTACTGGCTCTCGCCGCCTTGCTGATCTGCAATCGCTTGCGCGAAGTCTTCTTCAACCATTTCGTGTCCGTGACTTCCGCCACGATCCCAGCCACCTCAACGCCGAACTGTCCGCGCAACTCGTCATAGTCGGTCTCGGTATCTTCAATCGTGTCATGCAGCAACGCCGCGGCGATAACGGCCGCGTCCTCGACACCGCCTTCTGTGCGCAGGATGTTCGCCAGCGTCAGCGGGTGATTGATGTACGGCGAGGCAGCAGCATCCTTGCGTCGTTGATTCTTGTGTTTGTGTGCAGCGAATTGAGCGGCTTTGAGAATGGTCTGAACTGGATCTGCCGTCTTGGCCATGAATACCCTCCTCTCAACTGAAAAAAGTACTGAAGCTCAAAGCGCCAGGGCCAGCGCCCAAGAAAATCTCATACGTTGATCTCAGTGGCCAACTCCAGATACCGACAGAACGCATTCGCCATCTCCATCTGTCGCGGCGTCCTGCATTCCGGCTCGAACAGCATGGGCGAGCCCACCAGCACGCAGATGCATCGAGCACGAGAGGTTGCGACATTCAGCCGGTTGAGGCTGTACAGGAATTCCATCCCCCGCGGCGCATCCGCATGCGAGGAAGTTGTCATCGAGTAGAAAACGAGGGGCGCTTCCTGCCCCTGGAACTTGTCCACCGTTCCCACACGCGCTCCGGGCAGTCGCTGCTGCAGCTCGAATACTTGAGCGTTGTACGGCGCGACAATCAGGATGTCGTCGAGGCCTATCGGCTTCTCCTCGTCCTTCTGATTGATCCAGGTTGATCCGGATTCCAGAATTTCGGTGACGAGACGCTCGATCAGGTCCGCCTCTTCTGCGGAAGAGTTCTGATTCCCCTCATGCTGTACCGGCAAGAACCTTAATCCCGTACCTCTGATGCGCCCGGTCGAGTTCACGGTTTGCCGTTCGAGCCCGGTATGAGGACTCAACCTGCCCTCATAGAACAGCTCCGAGGTGAGGACGCAGATATCGGGATGCAGACGCCATGTCTCCTCCAGAAACAGGCCTTTGTCGGGTGCAATCGTCGCGTGTCCCGCCAGAAGATGCTCGAGCGCTGACACGCCGGTGCCGTCCGGGTGGCTTCCCTGAGTCGGTTGTTCGAGCTGCTGTGGGTCGCCCAGCAAGACCAACGTCTTGCAGGCCTGCGATACCGCCATCGCATTCGCGAGTGACATCTGCCCTGCTTCGTCCACGAACAGGACATCGACAATTTCGAATGCAGCCTCGCGCGCCCATAACCACGGCGTCCCTGCAGCTACGTGACAGGTCTGTCCCACGGCGAAATAGACCTCCTCATTGGTCTTCGCGAATCGAATGCGATGCACGTCGTCTTCCCTATCCGCCGCCTTTTGCAGGCAAGTCAGCTCCACCCCGCCTTCGTCGGCGGCCTCAACCACGGCGTTCAGCAGATTCCGGATAACCTTATGACTGTTCGCCGTGACACCCACAGTCTTTCCTGCCTGTACCAGCGCGCAGATCATGCGAGCCGCGGTGAATGTCTTGCCGGCGCCCGGTGGTCCCTGAATAGCGAGTACACCCGGTTCCAGATTTCTGGCAATCCGGGTTGCCGCCTCGACAGTGGTTTCATTCTCACGATGCAGCGGTTCGCCTGAGATTCGAGGCGCACGCCTTTGCAGCAGATCTCTCGCGGCCTGATACGCACCTGCGTCAGGGAGTCCATTGTCCGCCACATGGGTACCGATTCTGAGCAAGGCCGCCGCCAGTTCCTCGGTACCGACAACATCATGTGCGAACACGCCACTTGCGTGCTGCGCTGCCGTGTCCTTGCGCTTCTTGATGTCGATCGTGCGGTCCTGCTGCGAGATGTTCTCAACCTTGCCGAACTTGTCGCCGCCCACGCTATGAAGCGACTCGCCGCCTCTCAACTCTGTATCCTGCTGGGGAAAGCGATATCGGTGGACAGGTGCCTGTTTCGTACCACCTGCGTTCTCAACGAACTCGAGACCCCCCAGGGCAGCGCGCTCATC
>CAZBKC010000169.1:0-7127 GCA_964492345.1 uncultured Steroidobacter sp.
GCGAACTGATCGGCCCGTGCTCGAAGGGCGGCGCGATGGAGCACTTCGAGATCGACTGAGGTTACTGGCCGTCCCGGTCTTCCGGAGGCGGAACGCGAGGCGGACTGAGTCCGCATGGCCTCTCCGCAATGATGTCTGCGTTGGAAGATACAACGCGCGCGAGCAGTATCGGGTTATCGGCGTGAGGAGATGCAGCCGGCCATACGAAAGCGGCAATCTCTCCGTCAGCTCGAAGCGATCCGACTCAGCCCATCGTCAGCAACGCAAAGATATGTTGGCGACGTGCCGTTCGCATTCCTTCTTCCTGCCTCCTGAGCGAGACTCCCTTACGTTATATCTATTTGAATACAGCGATGGGCACGCAGGTCGTGCGATGACCCAGAAGCTGGAAATCGGGGGAGACCATGAAGGCACTGAAGGAAGGCCGCGACTGTCTACGGGCATTCGCAATGACAGCATCGCTTGCGACCGCCTGCTCGACATGGGCGCAAAATCCTGACCCGGCGAGCGCCGACCAGGCTTCATGCCCGAACGACGAGAGCGGATTGCAGTTGCCGCCGGGCTTCTGTGCAACCATTTTCGCTGACGACATCGGTCATGCGCGGCACCTGGCGGTGGCGCCGAACGGCGTGGTGTATGTGAATACATGGAGCGGCCGCTACTACGGTCGCGACAAGACGCGCGAAGACCCCTTCATCGTGGCCCTGCAGGACACCAGGGGCTCCGGCAAGGCCGACGTCCAGCAGCGATTCGGCGAGACCGTGCAGAGCGGTGGCGCCGGGGGCACTGGCATCGCGATCCATGGCGATGCACTGTTCGTCGAGATCAACGATCGGATCGTTCGCTACCGCCTGCCCTCCGCGGGTTCGATCGTGCCGCAGGAACCGGCGGAGACGGTGATCTCGGACCTGCCGCTGAGCGGCGATCATCCCATGCATCCATTCGCCATCGATGCGGACGGGCATCTCTACATCGACATAGCCAGCGCAACGAACGCCTGTCAGGAAAAGAATCGCGCGCCGCGATCGCCAGGTCTGACCCCATGCACCGAACTCGAAACGCGGGCCGGCATCTGGCGGTACGACGCGAAGAAGACGAATCAGAAATTTTCTCCCCGCGAGCGTTATGCGACGGGCATCCGCAACGCGGGTGGCATCGCCATCGATGCGTCCGGCCGCGGCGTGTATGCGACCCAGCATGGCCGCGATCAGCTCTCACAGAGCTGGCCGGATCTCTACACGCCGGAGCAAGGCGCGACGCTGCCTGCCGAAGTGCTGTTGAAGGTGCAGCAGGGCAGCGACTATGGATGGCCGGAGTGCTACCACGATCCGTTCCAGCAGAAACTGGTCCTGGCGCCCGAGTATGGCGGCGATGGCGGCAAGTCCGTGGGCGCCTGTGCCGGCAAGTTGCCCGCTGTTGCCGCCTTCCCGGCGCACTGGGCGCCCAATGCATTGCTGCTCTACCACGGAGACAAGTTTCCCGCGCGTTACCGCAACGGTGCGTTCATCGCCTTCCATGGCTCATGGAATCGCGCGCCCTTGCCGCAGGCGGGGTTCAATGTCGTATTCCAGTCGCTGGCGCCCGGTAGGGAAGGTGTCTGCGAAATCTTCGCCGACGGCTTCGCGGGCGACATGCAGCAAGGCGGTCGAGCCGCGCAACGCCCCGCGGGGCTGGCATTGGCACCGGACGGCGCGCTGTTCATCTCCGATGATGTGCGCGGCAGAATCTATCGGGTGGTCTATCGCGGCGATGCCCGTACCGCGGACGCGCCGGGCATTCCGTGTGCCAGCTTCAGTGAGACTTCCGGTGCAACGGCTGCGACAGCCCGATCCACCCCGGAACGGACACCCGTTGCACCGGACGTTGTTGCTTTGCCTGTCGCTCCGGAAGCGACGCGTGACATGGTCGTGCTGGGCGAGAGCATCTACCGGAGCCAGGGTCCGGGTGCCATCTGCGCCGGTTGTCACGGCGCCGATGCGCGCGGCACCGAAGTCGGACCTGACCTGACGGATGAGAAGTGGTTGTCGGGCGATGGCAGCTTTGCGGCGATTGCCAGGGCGATCACCGAAGGCGTGATGCAGCCGAAGGAGTATCGCGCGCCGATGCCGCCTTTCGGCGGTGCCCAACTCTCCTCGGAACAGGTCTCGGCGCTCGCGGCGTACTTGTGGGGGCTGAGTCACCGCACGGCGGCCGCAGCGACTGCGATCGACGCCGCGAAGGCCGTGATCACGATTCCGGGCGAACGCATATTTCCCGAAAGCATCACCTCGACGACCAACGGCGACCTCTTCATCGGCAGTCTCGGTACGCGGACGATCTTCCGTGCACGAAAAGGTGCTGACGTCGCCGAGACCTGGATACAGCCGCAGATCGACAGTGCGCAAGGCATCTTCGGTGTCTTCGCGGATGAAGGAGCGAAGACGCTGTGGACCTGCGTCTCCGGTATCGGCGCAGGCGGCGCTTCGCAACCGGCCGAGTTGCACGCTTTCGATCTGAACTCCGGAAAACCGCGCGGCAGGTATCCATTCCCGACGGCGGGCGGTCTGTGCAATGACATCGCCGTCGGTGCGGATGGCTCGGTCTATGCGACCGATACTCGCAACATGGAGATCGTTCGACTGGCACCGCGTGCCCGCGCGCTGGAGGTCTGGGCAGGCGGCGAGGCATTCGGTCCGAAAGGCGGTGTGCTCGACGGCATCGCCGTGCTGCGCGATCGCGTACTGGTCAACACGCTGGCGACCGCCAGGCTCTTCAGCGTGGCGATCGAGCGTAGCGGCAAAGCCGGCGCAGTGGCGGAGGTGAAACTCGATCGACCGGTGCAGCGACCCGATGGCATGCGCAGCTTCGGCACCGACAGCCTGCTGCTGATCGAGAGCGGCAGTCCCGGCCGTCTTTCGCGAATCGATCTGTCGGGGAACAGTGGAACCGTGACCACGTTGCAGGAAGGATTTCCCGGCGGGCCGGTTGCGGTCACTGTCGTCGGCGCCGATGCCTATGTTCTTGAAGGACAGCTGGCCGGCATGGCACGCAGCGGGCCGCCTGCCTTGCCGTTTCGGGCACTGGCGTTCCGGATCGGCGGCACCTGAGTCCGGTCGCGCCTCGTCTTCACATCAACTGCTGGGAGACGAAGGGACATTCCCGGGTGGCGGCCGCGGCAATGGCCGCCAGGTCGCTACGCGTGATCGCGAAGGACACTTCGAACTCATCGGGTGTCCGCAGCGTGAGGATCAGCCGGTCGTCCCCGCCGGCCTGCTCCACCTTGCAATCGCCCAGCTCATGCACCAGGCGCAACGACGGGTCGCGATACTGATTCTGCAGCGCGTCGCGAAGCATGCGCGGCAACGTCATCATCAGTTCGTTGAGTGCCGGCGTCGGCAATTCCAGCGTGGCGGGTTCTCCGGCGTCATCCCGCACATGAATCCTGACATGGCGCCCATCGGCGCTGACGCCGTACCTGGTCAATGCCGTTGCCTTGATCACGCTCATGACGACTCCAGACCTGCGCGAGGATCAGAAGCGGGTGCGCACGGTCACGCCGACCATGCGCGGATCGCTGGGCTGGCCCAGGATGAGACCGGAATTGCCGGTCTGAATCGTGAGGGCCGTGATGTAGTCCGAGTCGAACAGGTTGCGGGCGAACACATCGACTTCCCAGCCTGTCCTGAAGCGATAGCCGAGGCTGGCGTTGGTGACGTTGTAGCCATCGATCCACGTGTAGCGGGAAGCGGACGTATCGCTGTAATAGCCGCTGCGCCAGCTCGAATCGGCGCGGACCACGAAGGCGCCGGTGCCCAGCGGCATCTCGTAGTCGAATCCCAGCGTGCCCGCCCAGTCGGACAGTCCTGCCAGGGGCACGCCGGTGAGATCGCAGGCCACGGTGGCCGCCGTCTGAACTTCGAGCGGACAGGGACCGGCGGGATAGTCCGTGTTCTCGCCGTCCGCGTAGGCCACCGAGGCGCGCAACGTGAAACCCGCAAACACCAGTGCTGCGAAGTCGGCTTCCACGCCTCGCACGCGCACTTCCGGAATGTTGGAGGGATAGGAGCGGATCGCCGCCGTCTCGAGACTGGAAACGACATTGGCCTGGTAGTCCTCGACGACAGTCCAGTAGCCGGCGAGATTGAGCGTCGCGCGGGCATCGAACATCGTGTACTTGAGACCGATCTCGTAGGTGGTGTTCTTCTCGTCCTCGATCACGGCCGTGGCCAGCGTCGGCTGGTTCAGCGCATCCAGCGGCAGTCCCGACATGTTCAGGCCGCCGGACTTGTAGCCCTGCGCATAGCTCACGTAGCCCATCAGGTCGTCGCCCAGGGAATAGGCGAGATTGAAGCGCCCGGAGAGACTGCCGCCGTCGTCCGCCGCGGAATAGTTCTGCGGGCGGAAGATCGAGAGCTTGGCGCGCGCCAGCTCGGCGGCCGTGGCCGGAGGCAGTCCGGTGAGATCCAGTCCGCCGAACACCCGCGTCGCATAGGTGCCTTCCTTGTCCTCGTACGTGTACCGCAGACCCAGCGTGGCGGTCAGCCGCTCGGTGAAGTCGTAGTTCACTTCACCGAAGGCCGCATAGCTCTTCATCTCGAAGCGCGAGTCGCCCTCCTGCCCGTAGCCGTCCAGCAGGTTGCGCGGGATCGGCACCGAGAAGTTCGCCTGATTGAGGAGCCAGTAAGCCGCTTCCGGCCCATAGATGCTGGTCGGGCGGCCCGAGATTTCCTGCGAGAAGTAATAGAGCCCGGCGACATAGCCCAGCCGTGTATCGCCGTTCGAAGCGATGCGGAATTCCTGGCTGTATTGATCCTGGCGCGACGGAATTCGCTGGACCATCTGAATCGGAATGCCGGTGTAGTCGCGGTCGTTCGATACGTTCCAGTCCCAGTAGCGCCAGGCGGTGACGGACGTCAGTGTCGTGACTCCGAGATCCCAGTCGGCGATCAGGGACACTCCGCCGTCCTGCGTGTCGATGCGCAGATCCGTGTCGATGTCGGTGAGGCGGTCATACACATTGCGGCTCGGCGGCTCGTAGCCGAGCCCTGCGGCCAATGCCGGAAACTGCCGCGCGGGGCTGCGCAGGCTCTGACCGACACGTAGGAAGCCCTGGGTACAGCACGCCGAATCGAGATCGGACACGTCGCCGATCAGGCGCAGTCTGAGGCTCTCGGTCGGCACGAACAGCAACTGCCCGCGCACGGCGTAGTTGTCGAGCTCGTTCAGCTTCTGGCCGGTGTTGACGTTGGTCAGCAATCCGTCGCGCTGCGTGATCTGCGCCGCGAGGCGACCGGCGATGACGTCCCTGTACAGCGGGCCCGAGATCGCGCCCCTGGCCTGGACGAAATCTTCATCGCCGTAGGAAATCTCCGCGTTGCCTTGCGTCTCGAAGCCCGGTTCGCGGCTGACGACGTGAATCGCGCCCGCCGTGGTGTTCTTGCCGAACAGCGTGCCCTGCGGACCGCGCAGCACTTCCACGCGCTCGATATCGGTGAAGTCGAACGAGGCGGTTGCGGGGCGCCCGTGATACACCTGATCGACATAGAAGCCGACGCCCGGCTCGATACCGTCATTGGCCGCGCTGATCGAGAGCGTGTTCGAGCCCAGGCCGCGAATCGTGTAGGCCGTGTTCCGCGGGTTGGCGGAATTGTAGTACAGCGACGGGACCAGCTGGCTCAGTTGCTGGGTGTTGACGGTGTACGAGCTGTCGAGCAGATCGCCGCTGACCACCGAGACCGCGGCAGGAACCGACTGCAGGTTTTCCTCGCGGCGCCTGGCCGTGACGATCACGCCTTCGAGAGCGGTTGCTCTGCCTGTATCGGAAGCGCGCACTCCTGATGCCTCTTGGGCGGCAACGGCGGCAGGCAGACACGCCGACGCGGCGGCGAACGCAAGCATGAAACGCACAGAAACTCCCTGTTCGAATCGCTATATCCTTTCGAATATAGCGATGCTGCAGCCATTGCAGCAAGCGATTCCTGATCTGAACCGCACGTTAGGCGGTCGGCAATGAAGCTGTGACGCCCTAGTCCTGCGCTGCCATTGCGCTCGTCGACTTCCGGCACACGGCATCTCTCGTCGCCTCGTTCCAGCGCCAGTCAGGGAGCCCGGCGCCGATTTCCACACCGCCGACCCAGCGGCGCGCTGCGCGCAGCGACAGAAAATCCACTTCGCCTTGCAGCACCGCGCGTCCGAGATCAGTGATTCTCAGTATGTCGGTCCACGGCGGGCGCATCTCGCCATTGCGTGCGGCACCGGGACGGCGTTCGTAGACGCCCGTGCCTTCCATGTTCAGCAACCGATCGCGGACTTGCAGATCGCCTTGCCCGGGAAGCGGATCGCGCTCGTTGGTCAGGCGTCCGAAGAGTTCGGCCAGGCTCGCTTCCCGCTCGGCAAGGAGTTGCAACGACATCTCCTCGGTGAACGACAGGCCATTGACACTCGACGGCAGCTCGCGCAGGTGCCGGTGTAGTGCTCCGGCGAGCAACGGCAATGCAGGCGTATTGCTACGCATGAGGGCGGCCAATGCGCGCGGGTCGGGACTGACGAGCGCCTGCCAGGTATCGAGTCCGAGCTTGAGGATCGCAGCGGTCGCCGGCGCGCGTTTTTTCCAGAGCATGCGCAGTGCCTCGGGCGGCAGTTGCCCAAGACCGATGAATCGCGCTGCGCCCGGAAACTCGCCGATATTGATCAACTCCAGTCGCGCCGGACGGCGATGGGTTGCGTAGTGGCCCAGCAGCCGCACCAGTACGAGCTGGTCATAGCAGTCGGCCTCGGACCAGATCACGACTCGCTCGTAGTCGGCGGACTCGTGCAGCCGCTGCTCATCGCGCTCCAGCCCGCGCAGGACGGATTCGTACTGCAGCGGTGGATTGAAGGAATCCGCGTAGCTGTCAACGAGGAAGCGAGCCCGCTGCTCCAGGCACCCTGTGCCTTCTCGCACAGGACCGATCAGGTAGGGATAGTTGTGCTCGTAGAAATCGCCGCGAAAGCCGGCGCTCTGCAGCGGTGCCTCCAGATCGCTGCCGCAACGAACGTGCAGCGTGCGCAGGTCGCCGTCGAGCGCTGACTGCGTCAGCGCGCGTTCGCGAGCCATCTCCGCGATGTGGCGCTTGAGAGCCGCCCAGTTTTCGAAGCGCAGTCCCCGC
>CAZBKC010000170.1:0-3930 GCA_964492345.1 uncultured Steroidobacter sp.
ATCGAGCAGGCCATCCGCGATTTCAACTCCGGCCAGTTCGGGCGCATTCCACCGAATCTCAGTTCTCCAGATACCACTCGTAATCCGCCGCGCTCACCTTCGCGTTGAACTTGTCGTATTCCTGCTGCTTGATCGCGACGAAGGCCTTCATGAAATCGGTTCCCAGCGCCGTGTGCAGGAAATGCGATCGTTCGGCGGCGCGAATGGCGCTGTGCCAGTCATGGGGCAGCGTGGTCTGCGTCGCGGATGCGTAGCCGTTGCCCGTGACAGGCTCGCCGGGATCCGCTCCTGCTTCGATGCCGTGTCCTGCGCCGGCCAGCACCGTCGCAGCCACCAGATACGGATTCGCGTCCGCGCCGCTGACGCGATGTTCGACGTGTCGACTCGCCGCGGCGCCCGCGGGAATGCGCAGACTCACCGAACGGTTGTTGATGCCCCACGTGGGGGCCACCGGCGCATAGCTCATGCGACGGAAGCGCCGGTACGAGTTCGCGTTCGGCGCGAAAATCAACATCGATTCGGCCATGGTTTTCTGCAGCCCGCCGATCGCATGACGCAGCAGCGGCGTGCCCGCCGCATCGTCGCTGGCGAACACGTTGTCGCCGGCATCGTTCTGCAGGCTCACGTGCAGGTGCATGCCGCTGCCGGCCTGTTCCTCGAACGGTTTCGCCATGAAGCACGCGATCAATCCGTGTCGCAGGGCGACGCCGCGGATCAGCCGCTTGAAGACGATGGCTTCGTCGATGGCCTGCAAGGCATCGGGCCGATGCAGCAGCGTGATCTCGAATTGTCCGGGCGCGTATTCCGACATGAGCGTGCGCAGCGGCAGACCCATGGCGCGCGCGGCAGCGTAGATGTCATCGAATACCGGCGACATGTCGTCGAGCTTGCCGAGGCCGTAGGAATCGAAGCGCGCCTGTCTGCGCCCCGAGAGCAGTCCCGATGCCGGTCGCAGGACGCCGTCGGCGTCGCGGGTCAGCAGATAGAACTCGATCTCCGCGGCGACCACGGGACGCAAGGGGGCGAGTGCGGCAATCGAGCGCGACAGAACGTGACGCGGATCGGCATACGTCGGTGTGTCGTCGAGATCGTGCATCGTCAGCAACACCTGGGCGGACGGGCGACGCGTCCAGGGCGTGCGTTTCAGTGTTCCCGGAACCGGCCGGCAGCGACGATCCGCATCGCCTACTGACCACACGAGCCCGGTGGCCTCGACGTCCTCGCCGGTGATGTCGAGTCCGAGAATCGAGCCGGCGACGTAGCGGCCCTCGCGATAGAGACTCTCGAGTTCCTCGCGGGCGACGATCTTGCCGCGGGCCACGCCGCCGGGGTCGGTGATCAGCAGTTCGATGGCTTGGACGTCGGGATGCGCAGCGAGAAAGTCGCGGGCCTCATCGACGCGGGAGAGGGGATTCATGCAAGCAGTTCTTCGCAGCAGGCATCGACGGCAGCGAGCAGGCGTCGAACCTGTGCCTCCGTGGTCGCCGGGCTGATCAGCATCATGTTGTGGAAGGGCGTGATCAGCGAGCCGCGGTTCAGCAGGTACAGGTGCAGCATGCGTTCCAGCGCCGGCGCGGATGCGTCCAGCGATTCGCGCGCCGTGATCGCGGGCTGCCGCGAGAAACACAGTTCGCTGCGTGCGCCGACATGGACGACATGCCAGGGCAGCGCTCGACGCAGAATGAGTTCGCGCAGTCCGGTCACGAGCCGGAACGACAGCGACGTCATGTGGTGATAGGCGGCGTCCGTCATCACGTGCTCCAGGCACGCGGCCAATGCCGCAGTCGCGAGTGCATTGGCCGCGAGCGTCGTGCCCATCCCCGAGTGCCCGGGGGGCTTGTTTCTGAGGAATGCGGACATGCGCCCGGCGAGTTCGGCGGTGAAGCCGTATACGGCGCAAGGTACACCGCCGGCAATGGCCTTGCCGGCGATCAGCAGATCGACGCGCAGGCCGGTGTGGCGGGCATAGCCGCCCGGTGCGCTGCTCAAGGTGTGGGTTTCATCGATCGCGAGCAGCGCGCCGTGACGATCGCATAGCGCGCGTGCCTGTTCCCAGAAACCGGGCTGCGGCAGAACCATGCCGGCATTGGTCATGACCGGTTCGGCGAGGACGCAGGCAACATCGCCGGGCGCGAGCGCAGTCTCCAGCGCCGCGAGATCGTTGAAGGGAACGACGCGGGCATACGAAGCGAAGTCGGCCACCTGGCCGACCTGGCCGGGACGCGTCGTGACCTTGCCCTCGGTGAGCTGCACCAGCGTGTCTTCCAGCGAGCCGTGATAGCAGCCGTCGAAGACCAGGATGTGCCTGCGGCCCGACAGGGCGCGCGTCCAGCGGACGACCGCACGATTCGCGTCGGTCGCCGTCTGGGTCATCTGCCAGCAGGGCAGGCCGAGGCGTTCCTCCAGCAGCTCGCCCGCACGCGCGGTGCTGGCGACGGGCAGCATGGTGGTGAAGCCGCGTCCTGCCTGCTGTTGCACGGCTTCCACGACGGCGGGCGGCGAGTGACCGAACATGGCTCCCGTATCGCCCAGACAGAAATCGTCGTAGCGATGACCGTCGATGTCCTCGATGACCGCATCGCTCGCCCGGCCGATCACCAGCGGGATCGGCAGCCCCCAGTCCGTCATCCAGTGCATGGGCACGCCATCGAGCCAGTGCCACGATGACGTGCGCGCGGCGTCGGCACAGCCGGGATGCGCATCGAGATACGCCGCGCGTTCGCGCTCGCCGATGCGGGCGATGCGTTCTGCGGAGATTCCGGCAACGAGAGCGGCGGACATGCGTCGACTATGACGCGAAGGTGGCGGTGCGTTCAACGGCGAGGGAAAGACCCGGAGAAGGAGAGCCGCAAGAGATGAAGTTCTTCTTGTGGGTCAGGCTTCAGCCTGACATTCCCAGGCCGGCTAAAGCCGGCCCCACAGGCAGAGAAACCCAGGCTGAAGCCTGACCCACAGAAGAGGTCAAAGAAATGCGTCTTCTTACCCCACCTTCTCGCGCTCGAGCAGCATCCGCTTGCGTTCGATCCCCCAGCGATAGCCGGAGAGATCGCCGTCCGTGCGGACGACGCGGTGACACGGAATGGCGATGGCGATCGGATTCGCGGCACAGGCGCCGGCGACGGCCCGTATTGCTTTCGGCGAGCCGATGCGCTTCGCCATCTGCGCATAGCTGATCGTCGACCCGGCGGGGATCTTGCGCAACGCCTGCCACACGCGTTGCTGGAAGGCTGTCCCGCGGATGTCGAGCGGCAGATCGAACCCCAGCGACGGTTGTTCCACCATCCCGACAACGCGTGCGACCAGTCGTTCGAAGTCGGCATCGCCGCCGATCAGCTCGGCCCGATCGAATCGATCCTGCAGGTCGCGCACGCGCGCTTGCGGATCGTCGCCGAGCAGGATCGAGCACACGCCCTTGTCGGTCGCCGCGACGAGCACAGCGCCGAGCGAGCACTGGCCGACGGCAAAACGGATGGCGGTCTCAGCACCGCCCGCGCGGAACTGGCGCGGTTGCATGCCGAGCACTTCCTTCGACTGCGTATAGAAAGGCGCATTCGAATTGAAGCCGCTTGCGTAGATCGCCTGCGTCACCGAGGTGCGGCCGCGCAGGCTCGTGCGTGTGCGCCGTGTGCGATGCGCCGTCGCATAACCTTTGGGCGTCACGCCGGTGACCGCCTTGAAGATGCGATGGAAGTGGTAGGGACTCAGCTGCGCCGATTTCGCCAGTTCATCGAGCGTGGGCGCGGATTCGCTGCATTCGATCAGGCGACATGCGCGAGCGATTCGGTTCGCGTACTGCACGGCCAGCGCCGGCCGGTCGGGCTTGCAGCGTTTGCACGGACGGAACCCGGCTTTTTCGGCCGCAGCCGTCGTGGCGTAGAACGCGACGTTCTCGCGCCGCGCCCGCCGCGAGGCACAGGACGGGCGGCAATA
>CAZBKC010000170.1:3940-7079 GCA_964492345.1 uncultured Steroidobacter sp.
CGCGTTCTCCGGGTCTGGCAACTTTGAGTGGGGCCAGATTGCCGGGGCAGGGCGTTGCCGGGCACCCGGGTTCTTGCGGTCGAATCCGCCGGAGAGCCGCAAAGGACCGCATAAAAGAAAGAAGGAACGGGTTTCGATCCGGAACCAGGACTTCTTTTATGCGGTCTTTTGCGGCTCTTCGTCTTACGCCTCGTCCTCGGAATGAGCGTTCAGCCAAGGCCGGACCCGCGGAAAACACAGTATCCTTGCGCCCGTTCCGTTCGTCCCGATGTCATTTCATGATCGCCGCCGCTTTCTACAAATTCGTCGCCCTGCCGGATTTCGCCGACCTCAAGTCGCCCTTGCTCGCGTTCTGCGAAACGCGCGGCGTGAAGGGTACGATCCTGCTCGCAGCCGAAGGGGTCAACGGCACGATTGCGGGCGATGTGCAGCAGGTTCGTGCAGTGCTCGACTACCTGCGCCGCGATCCGCGCCTTGCCGATCTCGAACACAAGGAGTCCGGCGCTTCGCGCCAGCCGTTCTATCGCATGAAGGTACGGCTCAAGAAGGAAATCGTGACCCTGGGGGTTCCCGCCGTCGACCCGACGCGGATGGCCGGTACCTATGTGAAGCCGCAAGACTGGAACAGGTTGCTGGACGATCCCGACGTCCTCGTGGTCGATGTGCGCAACGACTACGAGGTGGCGCTTGGAACGTTCGCCGGCGCCGTCAATCCGCAGACGCGCAGTTTCAGCGAGTTGCCCCGATGGGTGCGCAGTCATCAGGGGCTGCGCGAAAAGAAAAAGGTGGCGATGTTCTGCACCGGCGGCATCCGCTGTGAGAAATCGACGGCGTTCCTGCGATCGGAAGGCTTCGAGGAGGTCTACCACCTGCAGGGCGGCATCCTCAAATACCTCGAGACCATCCCGGAAAACGAAAGCCGCTGGCAGGGCGAGTGCTTTGTTTTCGACGAACGCGTCGCGGTCGGTCATGGACTGAAGCCAGGTACCCACGAGCTGTGTCGTTCATGTCGCAACCCGATCGACGGGGCGGCCAGACGCTCGGAGTTTTTCGTCGAGGGAGTGAGCTGCCCTGCGTGCTACGGGCAGAAGTCGCCCGAGAAGCAGGAAGGATTGCGCGAGCGTCATCGCCAGGTCGAACTGGCAAAGCGTCGCGGCGAGGAGCACATCGGGCGGCGGCTGGAACCGAAGAAGTCGTCGGAATCCTGATCGGCCGACTGGTCTCTGGTTCTGCTGGCCAGAGAAAGGCTGCAGCGGTGGTGTTCGGGCGATTGCGCCTCTTGATCTGGCCAGCAGACCAGTCGGCCAGCAGACCAGTCGGCTATCTCGGCATCTCCGGGCATACATACGGCACGGACGCCGCGATGTAGCTCTGGGCTTCCTGTCCGACTATGTGCAATGTCAGTTCATCCGGACCTGGCAACGACACCGACGCTTCGATGGGGATGCTGTTTTCGCGCCAGCGGATGGTGTCGCCCATGACACCCCATTCGGAAATACGATAGGTCTCGAAACACGAGTCCATGATCAGGCTGCGATTGGGCAGGAACACGAGCATGGTTCCGAGCGGTCGCCCCGGCTTCGTGGAAATCCAGACCCGACCGATGAACGCGCCATCGGCCGGTAGTGCGTCGGTGGACGGTGCGGAACCGGCCGGTGGCGGTGGGTTCGATGAACTGCCGCAACCGCAGAGTGTGAGGACGGTGAGAACCAGAGCGACAAGTCCTTTCATGTGATCCGTACCGATGTGCGTCAGCGATACGACGCAGTGTACCCGCTCCAGGAACGCTTGCAGTCCGTGCGGTTCCGGGTGGACAGTGGCCTCGCGGAAATCCCGGACGAGCGAATCTTCGAGTGTCACAGAGAGCGGGCATGCTCCCTGATCGCGTTGCCGGGAACAGGCATGAGGCGTTGCGCGGCTGCGCTTTTTCAACGCGGGATCATGCGCTTGTGCCCGAAACCGAGTCGAAACAAATGCGTGCGCGATCCATCGATTGCCGCTACGATCACGCGGCTGTCGACGCTCTCGCCGAGACGGCGACACACCAACGCGGCGCATCGCGCCCAAGGATGTCTGTTAGCGCGGAACTGACACTACCACCGCTCCACGAATGCCGGCGTGTTGTCCGGCATGCCCCTGAACGAAGCAGGCGAAGATGACGATGAGGCGTAGAGAGATAAGAAACGGGAGCGGTCAGTCGTGCAACTCGCATTGATCGTCCTGTTGCCGTTCCTGGGCAGCCTGTGCGCCGCCTTCCTGCCGTCCAATGCCCGCAATGCCGAAGCCTGGCTCGCCGGGCTCGTGAGCGTGAGCTGTTTTCTCCTGGCCGTCAGTCTGTTTCCACAGATCGCCGCCGGCGAAGTCATCCGCACGGTCGTGCCATGGCTGCCGCAGTTCGGGCTC
This sequence comes from uncultured Steroidobacter sp., assembly GCA_964492345.1. Taxonomy (GTDB): domain Bacteria; phylum Pseudomonadota; class Gammaproteobacteria; order Steroidobacterales; family Steroidobacteraceae; genus Steroidobacter. The sequence goes on from CAZBKC010000170.1 coordinate 6,344, forward strand.
AATTTCTATCTGCGGATGGATGGTTATTCCTGGCTGTTCGCTCAGCTCGTCACCGGCATGGGCGCGCTGGTCGTCGTCTATGCACGCTATTACCTGTCGCCGGCGGACCCTGTGCCGCGCTTCTTCTCGTTCCTGCTGGCCTTCATGGGCGCCATGGTCGGAATGGTGCTGTCGGGGAATCTGATCCAGATGGTGGCTTTCTGGGAGCTGACCAGCCTGACGTCGTTCATGCTGATCGCCTACTGGTATCACCTCGCGGACGCACGGCGCGGCGCACGCATGGCGTCCACGATCACCGCGGCGGGTGGACTGTGCCTGCTGGCCGGCGTGATCGTCATCGGGCAGATCGCCGGCAGCTACGACCTCGACCAGGTGCTGGCCTCGGGCGACGCGATTCGCAACCACGCCTGGTATCCGCTGGCGCTCGGGCTGGTGGCGCTCGGTGCGCTGACCAAGAGCGCGCAGTTTCCCTTTCATTTCTGGTTGCCGCATGCGATGGCCGCGCCGACGCCGGTCTCCGCGTATCTGCACTCGGCGACGATGGTCAAGGCGGGCGTGTTCTTGCTCGCGCGCTTGTGGCCCGTGCTCTCCGGGACCGAGCTCTGGTTCTGGCTGGTCAGCGGCGCGGGCGCGGCGACGCTGCTCCTGGGCGCCTACATCGCGATGTTCCAGCACGACCTCAAGCGCGTGCTGGCCTATTCGACGATCAGCCACCTCGGCCTGATCACGCTGCTGT
>CAZBKC010000171.1:0-7071 GCA_964492345.1 uncultured Steroidobacter sp.
GGAGGTCGGAGGTTCAAGTCCCCCCAGCTGTACCACCGACAAATGCAATAATATCAGTGGTTTTTGCATTATGCGCACCCCTCAGAATGCGAGGGTGCGGTTTTGTCGGAAATGTTTCGGAATGTGATTTGCGTCCTGGACCCCCGGGGTTAACCGTGGCGTTAAACCTCTGTTGACTCAACTCACACGTCGCCGCACGTTTGGGGCATGCCGGGGAACCACGATTACCCGGGGGTATAGCGGGAAGGCGGGAGTTTTGCTCCTTGGCTCTTCCACCCGATCAACGCATTGCACGGCCTTCGGGAGCTAGTCTGCGCTGATCCCATCGTACACCGACCTCGCTCGCGCCAGGACTCTGTCCGGGTGCCCAGCATGGTCTTGTCCGAAGGGATGCGCAAAATGCGTACCAAAGAGAAGCGCCAGCAGCGCGCGACAAAGCCGCAATCACAACACCCCTCAAAGCGCGTCCGATTGATCGGAAGCGAAGTCAACGAGAGATCACTACAAGGGCCGATCGATAACGCTGCCGACCGCGACGAAGCAGCGGTCAATGACTTAGTCGCCGATTTCAACGAAGGTTGGAAAATATTCAACGACGGCTGGAAGATGTCGCTCAATGGCATCTTCAGGGCCGGACAAGCTCTCGTAGCATTACAGAACCATCTGGACGGACAGCGCGGCGCCTATAGAAACGTTGTCAGTGAGCGTCTCAAAATATCGAGCCGCACAGCGGAACGCTTGGTCGCTATCGCTTCAGACGCGGTGCTGAAAGCGACACATGTGTCGCATCCGGAAAGGCTCCCGCGGTCGTGGGGCACGCTTTATGAGATGTCAAAATTGCCGGAGCACAGACTGCAACAGGCTCTGGACAGCGGAAAAATCGACGCCGACACCCAACGAAAAGAGGTTGAGGCGATCTACGAAGAGTGCCGCGACAAAATAAAGTTTGCCCGTGTAACAAAAGCGTTTCGCGTCCTGCGGGAATTTCACACGGAATATCCAGACGCAGAAGACTTTGCGACGCGCGTCTTCGACGAGTTTGAAGAGGGCGAAAACGCTATGTGCCTCGACTCAGTCGCGCAGGTGATTGAGTGGGCTAAGAAGATGAGCGATCACTTTAGTTTTATAATCAGTGAACGCGAGCGCCTGATGGAAGCGCCTCGGGTCAACGTGAAGATGAAAGCCGGGCAGGAGCGACTGCGCGAAAAAGAGCGGAAGCGTCTGGAAGCTGCTGCTGCCAGTATTGATGCGGTGGAGACAGCCCAATGAGTGCCGTTCTCACAGGTCGCATCAATGCGAACGTAGATGAAACATCGCTGGACACGCGAGCGCGAATAATATTTGTTTCGCGACATGGCTTCCACGCCATAAGGGAACCAGGTCCCTGCTCACAGCCGGCATGTCGTCAATCGTGGCGGTGTGTCCTCGAAGGTGAGCAGCGATGATGGGAAGGTCCCAGCGCAACGCGGCGGCAGAACCGCCTGCAGAAAACGGCAAGAGGCGCGTTAAGCCGAAGCCGTTACCGAAACAGCGCCTCTGCGATAGCAGAGCGGGCATGCACATTCTCGGCAACCCATCACGCACGACGTGGTGGCGTATGGAGCGAGACGGCACGATCACGCCTATCCGACTGCGACCCAACGGACGAAAGTTCTATTCGGTCGATGAATTGCAGCGGCTCGCGGGTGTCGACCTTCAAGACGGGGGCGGGTCATGAGCCCGCCCTCCTGCGATATCACGCGACGCCTCTGCCTCCTTGTGACGATCGCACGAGGTGATGTGCGCATTGGGACGGCCGACCTGGAGGAAGAGATCGGCCTCGATCATGTCGCGCGGCATTCCACAACGCTGGCCGCTGTCCTCGACAAGGCTAGGATCTGGTTCGCGCAGGAACGCGGCGTCGTGTTCGACTGGGAGTTCGTCGGCCGCGATATCGTGCTCCGGTACAAAAGCGCATGTGCGCTTGTCGTGAAATGACGAGCGCAAGATCAGCGACCGAAAGAACAACCCCGACGCAGTTGACGCTGCGCCGGGGTCCAATTCAACGCGAAGCTAGGACAAGTAGCTCCGATGCAAACGACATTACAGCGGCGACCTGACGCCGTCCATCCAACGGAGTGCAAGCACACTATTCTCGGGTATCTCGAGCAGGGTCATCGCGATCACGTGGACAAGGTGCAACTTCACACCAAGAAAGCATTCTCAAATGCCGACATGGAGCGCATCCGTAAGCATGCGCGCAAGGCATGGTGGGATCCGGTAGGGCCGAAGTCTCCCGACGGCCGGCTTTTACTCAAACGCCCGCATCGACTGACCATCACGCAGCCGAAGGACGATTTGTACCACATACTGCGCAATCATGCGCCGACGCTCGGTGAGTTGTCGCGGGAGTTCATCGTGCCGGATGGCCTGATATCGGCACGGCTGGTTGACTTCGCTGATTTCCATTTTGTGCAACGGTGGCACAACGGTCACGTGCAGCACTACGAGGAGCACGGTACATACTCGTCATATGAGCGTAGACGGGGCATGTGGTTCCTAAACTATGCCCGCATGTCGAAGTTCGAGCCGAACGCACATTGCTTCAAGATGGAAGCCAAGGTCGCCGGTGCTCCTACACTTCGCGCTCTCGGCATTCATACAATGCACGATCTTGCGACATTTGACCATGCAGCGTTCTGGCAAACGAACATGCTGTTCTGCGACATTGACTACGCGCGGTTCGGCAGGTGGCACGAGAACAAGCGATTAGGACAGAACCGCCGCGTGGAACACGCCTCGGACAGTCGCATCGGTACGACGCTGTTCCGCAATATCGCAGCGCCGATTGAGTTTACGAAGTTCGCTAATCAGTTCTGCGGTGGTCACGGTAAAAGCCGTTGGGTCGTCGATCCAGACGAGACAGCCGTGTCATGGGACATCGAACACGGTCGCATTCCGCCACGGTTTACGATGCAGACGCTGGTTGATCGATATGGTTTGAATATGCCGTTTATTCGCAGGTTAGGTCCTATTAATACGCAATCAGTCCTCACTCGTCCAAACGAACCAATAGACATTGGTACTTCTGAGGCTAACGGTATTGCGCGTGCATTCGCCGAACTGAACGGACAACTGACCTCAATACCTGACGATCACGAGGACAGCGGACATGCCCAGACATGATTGCGATTGTGATCGCACAGTATGCCGACGCGCGTACCGATACCGTGTGGCCTGCTCCCCCTATGTCGCCAAATTGGAGACACCGCTTTGTCTTTCCCGCGGTGGCTTGGGTCCGGGTCCACCCTTTGTGATTGTTATCCCGGCACCAAAGTATAGCCACGTGTCGGACAGGGACGGTCGTGTTGGGATCAGCTAGGCGAAGGTTCAGTGACGTTGGTCTTAGCTAGGAAGCTACGTTTGTTCGATGGCACCTGTAGTGCAATGGATAGTCATCGCGGTAGGCGTCGTGTTGCCCATACTTATGGTCATCACGATTTTCGTCCTGATGTGATGCGCTAGACGCGCAGAGGCCGAGAAGGCAATGGTGATCGATACCGCAGGTTCGGCCTTCGCCCGTATGCGCAGTGATGCGTTCGCCGGGTCCGAGAGCTACCTCGCTACCTCGACGCCGTTTAAAGTGATCCTGACGCATACGGGCGGGTTCTAGGCAGGTGCCGATATCGCCGCACACGCCGGATGGAGCGCAGGAACGGGGATCGCAGCGTCACTCGGCATGCAGGAGCGATAACTGCCGGGCTCCTTGTCAGCGTGAGGCCGCGTAGAGCAGGCTCACGAATACCGTCGTCGTGACGCCGAGTAAGGCAAATGCGAGGGAGAGGACGACCCTGAACATCCAGTCCGACCGACGCAACGGCATGCGAACCTCCCACTCCCACTGTACGCGGCGACGGTATCAAATTGTTGCGTGCGGAGATCAGCAAAATATGACGGGCGGGTAACACTTCCTGCATAGCAACCGAAGTTTATGAAAATGATATCGACATCCGGTCAGGTGCTGGGCGCATCCAAGACAAGAAGAGATGAGTGCACCAAGATGACGCCGTATCGATGCGGACGCAGTAGCGAGAGAGATTAGGTGCCGAGGACGTGGGGGATGCCATGTCAGAGGCGATCTTCTCGGCTCGATCACAAGGTGCGCGAGATGGGCTAGGGTGTATCGTTCAGTACAAATCACCTAGTGCCAGATGTGAGCATTTGCCGTCGCGAGGATGCGGTACCCCCGATATCGGCATGTCAGACGCCCGAACAGGGGGTCATATCGCGTGCCTCTTCAAACGCATCGAACTCCCGCTAAATAGTTGGTAGTAAACGCCTATTTACCGACCATGTGATTTGCGATCATGTGGTCAGGGAAGATTTTCCCATCTATTTGCAATATTCGTTGTGTTTCGGAAAGGTATTCGAATATGTTGCATGCAACCTGGAGTTGTTTCAAGGGTTGCGAACGATGCGGGTTGGTCGAAGGATCAAGGTTACGCCGTCGAAGCTGCGTTCGGCACTAACGAACGGTCGGGACGTCCTAGCCGAGATCGATGGTCGCACAGCCATTGCACGCCGATACCGGGACTTGATCGAACTGCACACATCCGACCTCGGTGGTGCGGATCATCTCAGCGAAGGGCAGCACGCTCTCGTCCGCCGCGTTGCCACCATGACGGTGCAATTGGAGCTGCTTGAGTCCCGGTTCGCACAGGACGGTGGAGCAGGGGGTAAGGACTTTGAACTTTACCAACGCGGCGCGAACACGCTGCGCAGGCTTCTTGAAACCCTTGGGACAACGAAAGGCCGCAAGGCGCGTCCCATCAATGAGCCGCATGACCTCAACGACTACCTCAGGTCGAGGTCCAACGGACGATTTCGCACGATTGATGGTGAGGTCAACTGATGACACACCGCGTCCGATTGAAAGACAAGTCGGTCACGCCAGCGATCTCGATCCTCGACGCGATCGCTGACCATCATCTATTTGCACCATGGTTCAAGCGCGGCGACTGGACGGCGTGGTTTGCATTCCTGTCCGCATTGTTCGCGCTGCCCATGACGCCGCAACAATTGAAGTTGTACCGGCAATGCACAGGACGCAAAGAGCCATCTCGATCAATTGCCGAGGAAGCTTGGCTCGTGATCGGTCGCCGCGGTGGCAAGAGCTTCATGCTTGCACTGATCGCGGTTTTCCTCGCCTGCTTCCATGACTATCGCCGATATTTGACACCCGGCGAACGCGGCACGGTTATGGTTATTGCCGCCGACCGCAAGCAGGCCCGCACAATCATCCGATATATCCGCGCGCTCCTGACAGAGATTCCCATGCTCGCGCGCATGATGGTGGGCGACGGTACACGCGAGAGCTTCGACCTAACGAACCGCATCACGATTGAAGTCGGGACAGCCTCGTTCCGCAGCGTCCGTGGTTACACCGTCGTTGCCGGTCTACTCGACGAGTTGGCCTTCTGGCGAACGGACGACGATGCGGCCGATCCCGACTACGAGATCATCGCGGCGTTGCGACCCGGCATGGCAACCATTCCGAACGCCATGCTGCTCTGCGCCTCGTCTCCATATGCCCGCAGGGGTGAGTTGTGGAACGCTCACCGCAAACATTTCGGTAAAGACGGCGATCCCATCCTCGTCTGGCAGGCTGCGACGCGCGTCATGAACCCGTCAATACCGGAATCTGTCATTGATGCAGCGGTTGAACGTGATCCCGCATCTGCCGCTGCCGAGTTCGGTGCACAATTCAGGACGGACATCGAGTCGCTACTGACACGGGAGGCGGTTGAAGCCTGCATTGCGCACGGTGTGAGAGAGCGAATGCGCATCGCGGGTCAACGCTACTTCGCCTTTGTCGACCCGTCAGGCGGCTCATCTGACAGCATGACTTTAGCTGTCGGCCATCGCGAGGGCGACGGCATTATCCTCGACGCCATCCGCGAACGGAAGCCACCGTTCTCACCCGATGACGTGGTGCAGGAATTCTGCGCCGTGCTGAAGTCGTATGGGATCGCGAAAGTGATCGGCGACCGGTATGCCGGTGAATGGGCGCGTGAAGCCGATGCAAGAGGATCAGATGACCACTCTCGGAAAGCCCGCCCTTACTGCACCTCCCGCCACGAAGCCTGTCGCACTAATGCCCAAGGTCGTGACGGCAACGGTTGCGGCAAAGTTTGTCGGTCTATCAGCAAGCACGCTCGCAAAGCTCCGGCTGAATGGAAACGGACCGGTTTACTGCAAGCTCGGCCGCCGCGTTCTGTATCGCCCTTCCGATCTGGAGCAATGGCTGGAATCGCGAACCGCCCGTGATACGTCGGACGCCGACGCGCGGTTCCTGAAGGCGCTCACCGACAGCATCCGATTGGCCTGAAACGGCGTACCCGCGAGGCGGGAATGCAGCCTGCCGACCTGGAGGCGGCTCAGCTTGTCGGCCTTCGTGGTGCCCAGGGCGGGCTTCACGATGCGGTCCAGAATGTCCCGGTAGAACTCCGCTGTCCCGGCCTTGCGCTTGGCTCGCACGTGGTCGGCCATGAAGTGGTCCGCCAGTTCGGCCACCGTGGGGGTGCCGCGTTCGGTGGTCTTCTGGTTCGCCGGATCGTGGCCGTGTGCCACAGCCCCCAGTACGACCTTCGCGCGCACTCTGGCCCGCTCTGGCGTGATTTTGCCGACCGCCGCGATGGTATAGCGTCGCACGGGCGCGCCGCGCCCTGCGCCCGCCCGGTAGACGACCACATAGGACTTCGCGCCGGTCGGGCGCACGCGCACGCCGAAGCCGGTCACAGCGTCGTCCCACACGGTGAACTCGCTACCGTTGGACTGAAGGGCGTCTACCCTGCGTTTCGTGATCCTTTGAGCTGCCATCTCGTTCTCGCTGAGATTTGGTCCGGGGCAACACCGGGGCAACACCAAAAAGGCATCTCCCGGAATTTCCGGATAGCAGCGTAGGAGCCGAAAAGCTTGAAACAACTGAGCTTTTATTGCTCAGGGAAACCCTAGGAATATCAGGGAATTGGGCAATATGAGACTGTGGATCAGGAGGTCGGAGGTTCAAGTCCCCCCAGCTGTACCATCATA